>NZ_JBFARO010000010.1:0-147150 GCF_040677125.1 Actinomadura sp. NPDC049382 | reverse complement strand
GGCGCCGGTGCCGGCGACGGCGGATCGAACGGTGCGCCGCCGGCCCAGGGCCCGGGCGGGCGGCAGCAGCCGCCGCCGCTGTGGGGCGGCCGGCGCGACTCCGGGGAGGGCCCGCCGATCCCGTTCTGGCTGCGCCCGGTGGACCGTCCGTCCGGTGAGGCGGATCGGGACGAGTGATGAACCTGAATGACCGCCGGCGCAAGCTTCTCTTCGCGGGGCTCGTGGTGGCGCTCGCCGCCGTCGGCATCTACCTGACGGTCGCGGCGCCCGAGCACGGCGACGACCGGCCGGAGGCGCGGCCGAGCGCGACGCCAACGGCCGGTCCGCCCGGCCCGCAGTCCCCGCCGCCCGGCATCCAGAACGCCGTTAACCCGGGCGATTTCGACATCTACCGGCTGCTGCCGTTCTCCCGGCAGGAGTTCGCCACGGCGGCGGACATGGCCCAGCGCTTCGTCGCCGCCTACGAGACGTACCGCTTCGACGAGACCCCCGACGCCTACATGGGGCGCCTGGCCGGCTTGACCACCGACGACCTGCGGCAGCGCCTCGGCCGGGACGCGGGCACGCCCGGCCTCCTGGAGGAGCGCCGCCGCGAGCAGGTCGTCGCGCAGGGGTCGGCGACCATCGACCAGGTCCGCAACATCGAGGACAACTCGCTCATCTTCCTCGTGACGGGCCGGCAGCAGCTCACCAAGGGCGGCAAGCGGAGCAGCGAGAGCAGGCAGTACGCGGTGACGGTCGCGCGGGACGGCGGGTCGCTGAAGGTGTACTCCTTCCAGCCGGCCGGCACCGGTCAGGCGGGTGACACCGGATGAGTCCGCGCCGGTTGCTGCTCGCCGGCGCGCTCGGCGTCGCCGCGACCCTGTTCGTCGCGCTGGTGTTCGTTCCGATCCTGTTCGGCGCCAGCCAGTTCATGTTCGGCGGCGGGGTCGGCGGCGGTGAATGCGTGGACGTCGCCGGCGCCGACGCGCAGCCCGTCGCGGCGAACGACGCGAAGGCCGTCCCGGCGAACTACCTGAAGCTCTACCAGGAGGCCGGCAAGAAGTACGGCATCCCGTGGAACGTCCTGGCGGGCATCGGCAAGGTCGAGACCGACCACGGCCGGTCGACGCTGCCCGGCGTCAGCAGCGGGGAGAACTACGCGGGCGCCGGCGGGCCGATGCAGTTCCTGAAGCCGACGTTCGACGCGTTCGGCGTCGACGGGAACAAGGACGGCCGCAAGGACCGCTACGACCCGGCCGACGCGATCCCCTCCGCGGCCGCCTACCTCAAGCACAACGGCGCCCCGCAGCGGATGCGGACCGCGATCTTCCAGTACAACCACTCGTCCGACTACGTGGACCTCGTCCTCGACTGGGCGAAACGCTACGTCGGCGGCGACTTCAAGGTCGTCCAGGCGAACGGCGTCAACTGCGAGGACAACGAGCTCCCCGCCAATGTCGGCGCGCTGGTCCAGAAGATCATCGAGTTCGCGATGGCGCAGCGCGGCAAGCCGTACGTGTTCGGCGCGAACGGCCCGGACGCCTGGGACTGCTCCAGCCTCCTCCAGGCCGCCTACCGGCAGGCCGGGCTGGACATCCCGCGCACCACGTTCGAGCAGTGGCCGTTCGGCGTGCGGATCTCCAAGGGCAAGGAGCAGCCCGGCGACCTGGTGTTCTTCGACTCCGGCCCGGGGACGTCGGCGAACAACCCCGGCCATGTCGGGATGGTCATCGGCAAGGGCAAGATGATCGTGGCGAGCTGCTCGACGTGCGTGCCCGCGATCGGCGTGAAGTCCTACAAGCGGTCGGACTGGGTCGGCGTGACCCGCCCGCTCGCGCGGCCCGACTTCAAGAAGAAGGTCGCCGAACTGGCCGCCCCCCGGCCCGGCGGCTGACCGGCGGCGCGCCTCGCCGAGCAATAATCCGAGGAACACCACCGGGCTCGCGTGGCATGCTGATCGGCGTGGAGCCCGAGATAACGATCCGCGTCGCCGACGAGCTGCTGATGTTCCTGCCCGCCGCCCGCAGACAGGCCGCGACCCGGGTGCCCTCCGATGGGACGTCCACGCTGGGGCACCTCGTCGAGTCGCTCGGCGTGCCGCTGCCCGAGGCCGGGCCGATCACCGTCAACGGCGCGCCGGCGGAGCCGTCCGCCCGGCCGGAGCCCGGCGACGAGGTGCGGGTGGCGGCGGTGCCGCGCCCCCAGCCCGTCCCGCTGGAGCCGGGCCAGGACGCGCCGCGCTTCCTGCTGGACGTGCACCTCGGCACGCTCGCGCGCCGGATGCGCCTCATCGGCCTCGACACCGCCTACCACAACGACATGGACGATCCGGCGCTGGTCGTCCAGGCCAACGCCGAGCGCCGCGTCCTGCTCACCCAGGACCGGGGCCTGCTGCGCCGCCGCGCGCTGTGGTTCGGCGCCTACGTCCGCGGCGCCCGGCCGGACGACCAGCTCCGCGACCTCCTCGACCGGTTCGCGCCCGTCCTCCGCCCGTGGACGCGGTGCACCGCCTGCAACGGCGAGCTGGTCCCGGTCGACAAGACCGAGGTCGAGGACGGCCTGGAGGCGGGGACGCGCCGCAGCTACGACGTCTACGGCCGCTGCGCGGACTGCGGCCAGGTCTACTGGCGCGGCGCGCACGGCGATCATCTGGAGGAGATCGTCCGGGAATCGACGCGGCAGGTCGAGGCCGCCGCGACGGAGAGGAGCTGATCGCGATCGACCTCGTGGTGGTGGGCGCGGCGATCATCGCGGACGGCCGGCTGCTGACCGCGCAGCGGGCCGAGCCGGCGCACATGGCGGGCGGCTGGGAGCTGCCCGGCGGCAAGGTCGACCCGGGGGAGTCCGACGAGGACGCCCTGGTCCGCGAGTGCGCCGAGGAACTGGCGGTCAAGGTCCGCCTGGGCCGCCGCATCGGCACCGACTGGCGCCTCAGCGACAAGGCCGTCCTGCGCGTCTGGACCGCCGAGATCATCGAGGGCACCCCCCAGCCCCTGGAACACCTGGCCCTCCGCTGGCTGACCCCTCACGAGCTCTACGACGTCGACTGGCTCCCAGGCGACCGCCCAGTAATAGACGCCATCGCAGACGCCCACCTGATCTAACCCCCCACACCGCGCGCCCCGCCCAGCCTCTCCAAGTTGCTCACCTGGGCCTTTGCCAGTAAATGCCGCTCGCGCCGCGAACCACAATGATCGCCCGCGAAGCCGGGTTCAAAGCGAAAGCGAGAAGCCACCGGTGCCGCGAGCCGCAAGGCGAGCGAAAGCGCGCGCCGGGGGAAGCCTGTCTCGACGACCTCAGCCCCAGCCGCACCACGCGCGAACCCTGAGGTACACGTCCGTAAGCCCAGCTTGCGACAAGGGTCACGTTGCGATCGCGTGCGAAGCCAGGTTCAAGCGAAGCGAGAACCTGATCGCGCAGCGAGCCGCAAGGCGAGCCGGAGCGATGCAGCGATCGCCGGTTTGCCCGTGGAAGGAAGGCGCCCCAGCGCCTGACGCCGAGGGCAAAACAATAAACCCGCCGGGGGCTTCCTACCGCGCCGCAGGAAGCCCCCGACGACCGAGGGGGCCGCGTTTCGCGGCCCGGAGGGGGGTCAGGAGATGCGGTTGGCGCCCGCGTAGTCGGAGCGGTCCGACAGCTTGGAGATCTTCACCACATCGCCGGTGCGCGGGGCGTGCAGGTACTTGCCGCCGCTGAGGTAGATGCCCATGTGGTGGAGGTTGCCGCCGAAGTAGACCAGGTCGCCGGAGCGCAGCTGGGACCGGGGGACCTTGGTGCCGAGCTGGTAGAGGTCGCCGGTGTAGTGCGGCAGGCCGGGCTTGCCGACCTGGGCGTAGGCCCAGACGACGAGGCCGGAGCAGTCGAAGCTGCTCGGTCCGGCGGCGGCCCACACGTAGGGGGAGCCGAGCTTGCCGTAGGCCTTGCGGGCCATCTTGGCGGGCAGGTCGGAGCCCTTGATGGTGGCGGTGAGGCCGGTGCGGGGGTCGCTGGCGTGCGTGGTGGACAGCTTGTCGAGGCGCTTCATCACCTCGGTGACCTTGGCCTTCGCCTCGGCGCGCGCCTTCTTGGCGTCCTCCCAGGCCTTCTTGACCTGGGCGGTCTTGGCCTTCGCGTCGCGTTCGGCGGCTTCGGCCCGGTCGATCTGCTTCTGCAGGGCCCGGACGGCGTGCGCCTGGTTCTGCACGAGGTAGGCGCTGTCGGACAGCCCGTCGGGGGAGCCGGTGGCGCCGAACAGCGCGTCGGGGGAGCCGGCGATGTAGTTGGCGGCGGCCATCCGGCCGAGGCGTTCGCGGGCGGGCGCGGCCTGGGTCCGGAGGGTCTGCGCGGTCGTGGTGGCGGCCTGCTCGGCCTTCTGTGCGGCCTTCAGGTCGACGCGGGTCTTGTTGTACTTCTCGGTGAGGATCTCGGCCTCTTCGTTCAGCGCGTCGAGGCTCTTGCGCAGGCCCTTCTCCGTCGTCGGAGTCGGGCTCGGCGTCGCCGCGGCGGCGAGCCCGAGCGGTGCGGCGTGCGCGGCGACGGGCGCGGTGGCGCCGAGGCCGACCAGGAGCAGGGCTGCCGCGGTGGCGGTGGGCGTGACGCGCCGCCGCCGGTGGGGGTCCGGTGCCAAGCCGGTGCTCTCCTCTCCACGCACGCCTACCGGGTTAGCTGACGGGTTCGGGCCAGGAGTCGCCCTACGGCGCGCGTGTCGCGCGCCGATTCACCCCGGGGGTGTGGGTCCCCGGTTCTCCCGCCGGGCGGGAGATTCGGCGTTCCGGTCGCAGCCCCGGGGGGTGGGACTCCGGACGACCGGATCTCGGGAAGATTACAAAGGATCGGCAAAGTTGGCCAATCGGGCGGGCGCGCGGCCCGGTGCGGCCCGCTCGGGAATGCGGGAGGGGCCGCGGAGCGTAGAATGGAGTGCTGCCGTGTTTCTGCGGCGACTCTCCTGAAACCTCACGCAAGGTAACCCGCATGCCCATCTCCACGCGCGACGACCTCCGGAACGTCGCGATCGTCGCCCACGTCGACCACGGAAAGACGACGCTGGTCGACGCCATGCTCTGGCAGTCCGGGGCCTTCCGCGAGAACCAGGACGTCGACGACCGGGTCATGGACTCCAACGACCTGGAGCGCGAGAAGGGCATCACCATTCTCGCGAAGAACACCGCGGTCAAGCACAACGGGCTGACGATCAACATCATCGACACCCCGGGCCACGCCGACTTCGGCGGCGAGGTCGAGCGCGGGCTGTCCATGGTGGACGGCGTCGTCCTGCTGGTGGACGCCAGCGAGGGCCCGCTCCCGCAGACCCGGTTCGTGCTGCGCAAGGCCCTCGCCGCGCGGCTCCCGGTGATCCTGGTGGTGAACAAGACCGACCGTCCCGACGCCCGCATCGACGAGGTCGTGGACGAGACCTACGAGCTGTTCATGGACCTCGACGCCGACGAGGACCAGATCGACTTCCCGATCGTGTACGCGTCGGGCCGGGCGGGGCGCGCCTCGCTCGACAAGCCGGCCGACGGCAGCATGCCCGGCAGCGACGACCTGGAGCCGCTGTTCAAGGTCATCATCGAGACGATCCCGGCGCCGTCCTACGACCCGGACGCCCCGCTCCAGGCGCATGTGACGAACCTGGACGCCTCCAGCTACCTCGGCCGGATCGCGCTGTGCCGGATGCACGCCGGGACGATCAAGAAGGGCCAGCCGGTCGCCTGGTGCCGCCACGACGGCAGCATCGAGCGGGTCAAGATCACCGAGCTGCTGATGACGGACGCGCTCACCCGCAAGCCCGCCGACGAGGCCGGGCCGGGCGACATCATCGCGATCGCCGGCATCCCGGACATCATGATCGGCGACACCATCGCCGACCCGGACGACCCGCGCCCGCTGCCGCTGATCACGGTGGACGAGCCGGCGATCTCGATGACGATCGGCACCAACACCGGGCCGATGGCGGGCCGCGAGAAGGGCACCAAGGTCACCGCGCGGATGGTCAAGGACCGCCTCGACCGCGAGCTGGTCGGCAACGTGTCGCTCAAGGTGCTGCCGACCGAGCGGCCGGACGCGTGGGAGGTGCAGGGCCGCGGCGAGCTGGCCCTCGCGATCCTCGTCGAGAACATGCGCCGCGAGGGCTACGAGCTGACCGTCGGCAAGCCGCAGGTCGTCACCCGCGAGATCGACGGCAAGCGGCACGAGCCGGTCGAGCGGCTCACCGTCGACATCCCCGAGGAGCACCTCGGCGCGGTCACGCAGCTGATGGCGGTCCGCAAGGGCCGCATGGAGCAGATGACCAACCACGGCACCGGCTGGGTGCGGATGGAGTTCCTCGTCCCGGCCCGCGGCCTGATCGGGTTCCGCACCGAGTTCATGACGGAGACGCGCGGCACCGGCATGGCGCACCACGTGTTCGAGGGCTACGAGCCGTGGTTCGGGGAGCTGCGCACCCGCCCGTCGGGGTCGCTGGTCGCCGACCGCGCCGGCGCCGCCACCGCGTACGCGATCACGAACCTGCAGGAGCGCGGCACGTTCTTCGTCGGGCCGACCACCGAGGTGTACGAGGGCATGATCGTCGGGGAGAACTCCCGCGCCGACGACATGGACGTCAACATCACCAAGGAGAAGAAGCTCACGAACATGCGGTCGTCCACCGGCGACGAGCTGGAGCGGCTCACCCCGCCCCGGCTCCTGTCGCTGGAGGAGGCGCTGGAGTTCTGCCGCGAGGACGAGTGCGTCGAGGTGACGCCGGCGAACGTCCGCATCCGCAAGGTCGTGCTGGACGCCAAGGAGCGCGAGCGCATGCGCGCCCGCACCAAGCGCGCCGGCTGAGACCGGCCGCGCCCGTAGCGCGAAAGAGGGCGGCCCCGCGGTTCCGAGAACCGCGGGGCCGCCCTTCTTCTGCGCTCAGGTCACTTCAGCTGGACGGTCCCGGTGACGTCGGCGGCCAGGCGGAGCTGGTCGCCGTCGCGCAGGGGCGCCTCCACGCCGCGGGGCAGCCGCTCGCCGTTGACGAACGTCCCGTTGGTGGAGCCCTCGTCCCGCACCCAGGCGGTGCCGGACGGGTCGAGCCAGACCGTCGAGTGGCGCCGCGACACGTTGTCGTACTGCGTGAACGTGGCCGCCACCGGCGACTGCCCGGCGTCCCGGCCGAGCACGAGGTGCTGGCCGACGGACACCTTCAGCTCGCCCGTGGGGAACTGCACCCGCAGGACGGGCGTGCCCTGCTTCGGCAGGGGCCGCAGGCACGAGTCGCACTGCGCGGCGCCCGGGTTGCTCAGCACCGCCTCGCAGTACGGGCACATGAACGCCGTGCTGTCGGGGGCGGGGGGACGCTGGCCCTGGTCGTGCGGCAGCAGCGTCGCCTCGCGGCCGTGCGGCGGCAGCGGCGGCTGGCCCCCGTGCTGGGGACCACCGTGCTGGGGACCACCGTGCGGAGGCCCACCATGCTGGGGGCCGCCTAGGGGCGGCTGCCCGTGCGGCTGCGGCGGCGGGCCGAACTGGTGGTCGGCCGGCTGCGGCGCGCCGTACTGGTCCTGCTGCGGTGCGCCGCCGTACTGGTCCTGAGGGGCACCGTACTGGTCTTGCGGGGCACCGTACTGGTCCTGCTGGGGCGCGCCGTACTGGTCGGGCTGAGGGGCGCCGTACTGGTCTTGCTGGGGGGCGCCGTATTGGTGGTCTTGCGGGGCGCCGTACTGGCCCTGCGGGGGCTGGTACTGCGGCTCGCGCTGCTGCTGGTACTGGTCGGACGGCGGCTGCGGCGCGCCCCACTGGTCCTGCGGCTGCTGCGGCTGCTGGGGCATGCCCCACGGGTCCGCGGGCTGCTGCCCGGGAGCCTGGCCCCCGTGCGGCGGGCCGCCCTGGTGGGGGCCTCCCTGCTGCGGAGCGCCGTGCTGCGGCTGCCCGTACTGGCCGGGCGACTGCTGCTGCCCGGGCGGCGGACCCCACTGGTCCGGCTGCGGCGGCTGCGGCGGGCCCCACTGGTCGGGCTGCCCGGGCGGCGGGCCCGGCTGGTGCTGCGGGGACTGCTGCCCGTACGGATCGTGCGGCTGCGGCGCGCCGTACTGCGGCTGGCCGTGCTGCGGGCCGCCGCCGTACTGGCCGCCCTGCGGCTGCTGGTCGTCGTACCCGCCCGGCCCCTGCCGGTGGGCGCCGCCTCCGCCGCGCGCCAGGTTGGCCCCGCAGTTCATGCAGAGCAGGTCGCCCTGCTGGTGCGGCTCACCGCAGACAGGACAGTTCAAGGTCGCCATGACACATCCCCCGAGCGCACCCCGGCGCGGTCGAGCCTCGACGTCAGGTGCTCCATGTCACCCCTTCGCGGGATCCCGATGTAGTACACCCGCCTTCCCTCCGGCCCTTCGTCCACGGACACCTGCACTCGGGGCCCTGTTCCTTCTCCAGTGTTCCCGACGTCGGCCAGTGCCCCGTACCGCCGCCGTCCGAGCGGAGACAGCGGGACGACGCGCTGGTTCGCCGACCCCCTCCAGAGTAGGGAGCCGTCGCCGGAGTGTCGCCCCCCCGGATTGAGCCGATCGACGTACGGTCCGGTGATCACCGCGTCGCACATGTCGAGGATCTCGCGCGTCTCACCGCCTCGGCAGAGCCGAGAGTAGACATATCCGCTGTATACCAATATGTCCAATGCAATCGTCTCACGGTCGAGGGTGTCCCGCCACGCGTGGATACCGCGCAGCAGGGCCCCCAGCGCGGCCGGCTGCTGGAACGGCTCACCACCGGAGATGGTGACGCCGTCGACCGGTCCGGGCAGGGACGCGAGCCATCCTAAAACGGTCTCGACGGGCACCGCGCGCCGCGGGTCGGCGTCCCAGGTGTCCCTCGACAGGCAGCCGTGACAGTGCAGCGTGCAGCCCTGCGTCCAGATGCCCGCGCGGATTCCGGGGCCGAGTGTGGTCACGGGATAGTGCGCCTTGGCGAGCAGGAGCGTCTCGCCGGCGCCACCCGCGCCGGCGCCGCCGTCCCCGGTCACTGGAGGTCCAGGTGGACGATGCTTCCCTCGCGCCGGATCGCCGTCACGGTGACCTTCTCGTCCGGCACGAGTTCCCGGTCGAACAGCGCGCGCGCCAGCGGGTTGACGAAATGCGACTCCAGCGCCATGCCGATACCGCGCCCGCCCTTGTCCAGCTCCTCGGTGCACCATTCACGGAGGGTCGTCAGAGCCTCGCCCTTAACGGCCAAGGAGAGGCGGTGCTCCTCGGTGACCCGGCGGCAGATGTTCGCGAATTGCAGGTCGAAGATCTTGTGCGCGGCCTCGGCGGAGATGAAGTCGAACACCACGATGTTGTCGCCGAACCGGTTGAGCAGCTCCGGCCGGTTGAGCACCTCGGTGAAATGGTCGGCGACCGCGCCCTTGATGCGCTGCTCGACCTCGTCGTACGACATCCCGGGTGTGATGTTCTGCACACGGTCGGCCGAGGCGAGGGGGAACGCGTCCCGCGTCGTGAGGTCGCGCCCCGGGACGTACATCCCGAGGTTCGAGGTGAAGATCAGGATCGACTCGGAGAAGTGCACGGTGTTGCCGCGGCCGTCGGTGAGCCGGCCGTCCTCCAGGATCTGCAGGAACTTGTCCAGGATCCGCGGGTGCGCCTTCTCGATCTCGTCGAACAGGATGACCCGGAACGGGTCCTCGCGGACGGCGTTGGTCAGCTCGCCGCCCGCCTCGTGCCCGACATAGCCGGGCGGCGACCCGATCAGCCGGTCGCCGGACCCCTCGCCGGAGAACTCGCTCATGTCGAAGCGCAGGTAGGCGGACTCGTCCCCGAACACCAGCTCGGTGATCGACTTCGCCAGCTCCGTCTTGCCGGTGCCGGTCGGGCCGGCGAAGAACAGCACGCCGCGCGGCCGGCTGCCGGACCGGGTCGCCTGCGCCCCCGACAGGCCCAGCACCGCCCGTTTCAGGATGTCGAGGGTCTTGGTGACGGCCTGCGGCTGCCCGATCACCCGCTCCGGGACGCGCTTCTCGCCCTCCAGCACCCGGCGGCGCAGATGGCCGCGGCTCCACGGGTTGTCGAGCACGCCGAGCTTGTAGGTGCGCACCGCGTCCGGCAGGTCGGTCAGGCCGACGCCCCGCTCCTTCGCCAGCCGCGTCACCTCGATCATCGACTGCAGGGTCAGCCCGTCGGCCTGCTCGGCGAACGCGTCGCAGGCCGCCGCCGCGGCCTCGTCCGCCCCGATGTCGGTGACCCCGAACGCGCGGGCCAGCAGCCGCGCCGTCTCCTGCCGGTCGCCGAGGTGCGGCCGCGGGATCGTGATCTCGCGGATGTTCTCGTTGTCGGCGGTCAGCCACGGCGGCAGGTCGCCGGGCCGCTCCACCAGCCACAGGATCGGGTTGTAGAGCGGCTTCGGGCGCGGCCCCGACACCCGGACCGGCCGCGCGCCGCGCGACAGCTTCGCGCAGAACCGGAAGAAGTCGCGCTCGGCGGGCTCCAGGTCGGTGGGCGTGCGGGCGATCCGGGACGCCGAGTCGATCACGAACGCGGCGCGGACGTCCTCCTTCGGCCGGGCCACCGCCGCCAGGTATCGGGTCAGCCCCTCCAGCGACGGCTTGTCGTCCGCCTTGATCTTGCCGAGCAGCCGCTCGGCGGCGCGCATCGAGTCCTCGTCGCCGTCGCCGGGGATGATCTGCAGCCCGTCCACCGGGTCGTAGACGGCCATGAAGGACGCGCCGCTGGAGCGCAGCGCCTCCCACAGCAGGGCGCGCAGCGGGAGCAGCCCCGTCGGCGCGCCGCCCTCCGCCGGCGGCGTGAGGAAGCTGTCGTACAGGTTCCCCGACAGGACGTACTGGGAGTGCACGGAGAGGGTCGCGTCGAGCTCGCGGATGAACGGCGGCCAGCCCTGCAGCCGGCCGCCGAGAGTCGGCGAATCAATGCTCATGTTCTGGTGCGCCCCCACTCCGTTCCAGGCCCCCGGACATCTCAGGTATGACGCTCGCGGTGGCGCTCGCGTTGCCCGGCTCGCCCCCTAGTCTGCCGTGACCGCGCCGAAACCGGCAGCTCACGCACCCCGGGCTCCAGCCGCCACGCCACCTCGGAGCGGATCCCCGCGTCCGCCAGCCGGGCCCGCGCCGCCTCGAACGCCGCGCACCACTCCTCCTCGCGCTCGACGTCCAGCCGCCGGTCGTCCTCGCTCTCGGCGGGCCGCTCGCGCACCATCGACGCGCGGACGTGCGCCGCGTCGTCGACCCGCATCCGGACGCTGTGGTCGGGCCAGGCGCCCTTCGTCAGCGTCACGGTGCCGTCCTCGGCGGTCAGCGTCTCGAACCCGGCGTGGACCTCGTACCCCATGGCCTCGAACGCGGCGGTGATCGAGTCGAGGACGTACCGGCGCTCCGCCTCGGCCTGTGCGGCGGCGTCGCGTTCGGCGGCCAGGCGCCGCTCCTCGGCCCGCAGCTCCTCCGTGCGGCGGTTGGCGGCCTGGATCCGGAGCCGGACCTCCTGCAGGACGCCCTCGGCCTCCTCGGCCGTCCCGGCCCCGGCGAGCAGCGCCGCCGCCTCCGCCACGGCCCGCCGCTCGGCGTCCGCGGCGTCCGGCAGCAGTCGCGCCATGATCCGTTCGAGGTTCCGCCAGACGTCGTCGCCGGTGACGGGCGGCGGCGCGCTTGGCGCGGCGTCGGTCGCCAGGCCCTCGGCGGGGGCCGCGAAGATCTGGGTGCTGACCTGCGCGGCCAGATGCTCGGACAGGTGCCGCTCGGCCTCGTCCAGGGCCCGGTCGGTGGCCGCGCACCACGCGGTCAGCTCCGCGGTGCTCTGGTGCTCGTCCGGCACCAGCTGCTCGGGCAGCGGCACCTCCGCGCCGAGCTTCGCGCGGGTCTCGGCGAGCGCGGCGATGCGCGCGTTGCGCTCCACGACCTCGCGCAGCGCGCGCTCCTGCGACTCGACCTCGGCGAGCGCCGCCGCCCGCGCCTCGGCCCGCCCGGCGGCCAGCGCCGCGAGCGCCTCCGCGCCACGTCCGGCCAGCCCGGCGCCGCGCCCGAGCACCCGGTTCATGCCGAGGCTGAGGACGACGGCCGCGTCCAGCGCGATGTCCGCGTCGATCCCGCTGCTCACGAAGCTCCTCCTGCGATGGTGCGTGCCTGCCGCCAGCGGTGCAGCCGGACCCCCGCCGCCACGGCGTGCGCGGCGGGGACGGCGATGAGGACCATGAGCCACAGCAGGCTCGCGACGGACGTCAGCGCCGCGAGCAGGAGCAGCAGGAGGAGCAGCGGCACCGTCGCCGCGAGCAGCAGCAGACCGCAGCCGCGCCGCCCGGTCTGCCGCGCGGCGCCCGACATCGTCTGGGACGCCTTCGAGAGCCCGCGGCTGCTCGCCCCCAAGACGCCCGACACCATCGCCCACGGCCCGTGGGGGAGGTAGTCGCCGCCCTGCGCGCGCGCCAGGAGCACTTCGCTGCCGCACTGCACCGCCCAGGCGAGGACCGACACCACGGCCAGCGCGCCGAAGGAGATGCCGGCAGACGAGCCGTGCAGGCCGACGGACGTGGTGCCGTCGTCGGAGCCCCCTCCGGAGAGCGAACCGATCACCCAGCTGCCCGCCAGCCAGAAGAGCAATACGGGCAGCGTCCAAAGGACGGCCTTGGCCGTGGCTGCGTTGCGTCCTGCGAGACGCTGACGTTCCCGCTCCGCCCACTGCGCCTTGAGCGCCTCGTTCCGCTGCTCGGCGGTGTACCGGTCGCGCGTCCGGGACTCGCTCTCCGCGACGGCCTCGGGGGCGGCGCGCGTCACCGTGAGGAGGCGCAGCGGATCGTCGCCCGCGCCGTCCGCGATCCAGGTGAACCACGGCGCCGGATCCGTCACCGCCGCGCGCGCCCGCGCCGCGCCCTCCGCGATCAGCCGGTGCGCCTCCGCCGGCCGCGCCGCCAGCGCGAGCAGCGTCAGCAGCACGGCGGGCGGCTCCTCCGCCTCGGCGTCCGGCAGCCGCCGCGCGGCCCCTGCCGGTGTGGCCTCCTGCTCGCGCAGCCAGCGGACGAGGTCGTTCCACGCCGCGACATGGGCGCGCCATTGGTCGTCGACCCGCGCCAGCTCCGCCGCGCCCTCGAAGCCGGCGCACACCGGGAGCAGGCGGTGCTCCCACAGCGCCCGGCCGATGAGGCAGGCGGTGCGGTGATCGCGGTGGCGGGGGTCGCCGGCCAGCGCGGCGAGGCCCGGCAGGTCGTCGGCGGTCACCCGGCGGCCGAGGAAGTGCGGGGGGAGCGCCGGATCCAGCCACCGCACCAGATGCAGCAGCTTCACGTCCGGCGGCAGGCGCGTCATGAGGTAGCCGTCGACCAGGTCGATGCGGCTGTCGTCCGGTGCGTCCGCGAGCCACTCGCGCAGGCTCCGCCACGCCTCACCCGACTCGCCGCGTCCGAAGAAGTACTGCGCGGCGTGATCCCAGTTCTCGACGAGCGCGCGCGCCAACTCGTCCCTGCGCGTGTAGCGGCGCCCGTTGAAGGGGAGGCCGTCGCCCGGTTCGGTCTGCGCGCTCTCCTCGGCGACCGGCGGCGAGGCCCCGTCCAGCCACTCCTGTACCTGCGTGCCCGTCCACCTCTTGCGCGGATCCCGGGTCAGCAGCCCGCGGCACAGCAGACGCAGTCTCGGGTCGGGGACATCGTCGGCGCTGACCGGGCGCGTGGCCAGATGGTCGACCACCACGGTCTCGCTCAGCCCCTGGAACGGCGCCCGCCCCGTCGCCACCTCCTTGACGATCATGCCGAGCGACCACCAGTCGCGGGCCGGCGACACCTGCCCCGACAGCGACTCCGGGGCCGCGTAGGCCAGCGTCCGCGACGACGACGCGAACACCACGCTCTGGTCGAGGACCTTGCTCAGCCCGAAGTCGGCGATCGCCAGCCGCAGCGGCTCGACCCCCAGCACGAGGACGTTCTCGGGCTTGAGGTCACGGTGCACGATCCCGGCCCGGTGCAGCGCAGTGAGGCCCGCCGCGAGCTGCGCCGCCACGTCCGCGGCGGCGTCGCCGGGCAGCGGCCCCGCCTGCATCAGCGCCCGCAGGTTGCCGTCCGGGACGTACGGGGTGATCTCGTAGTCGCGCCCGTCCGCGTGCCCGGTCTCCAGGATCCGCAGGACGTGCGGCGAGTCCAGCGCGGGCAGCTTCGCCCACACGTCCCGGTCGGCGCGGTAGCCGCGGCGGAAGATCTTCACCACGTACTCGTCGCCGGCGCCGTCCCGCACGAGCAGCAGGTCGGACTCGGCGCCCTGCACGGGCAGCTCCGCCACCGTCGCGTACCGCTCGCCGAGCACCGCCGGCAGCCGCATCAGCGACTCGCCGGCCGCCGCCCCGTCCCGCCGCGTCTCGCCCGGCGGCCGCGGCCCGGGCACCCGCGCGTCGTCGCGCCGCGTCGCCCCGGCGTCCCGCCGCGTCTCACCCGGCGCCCCGCCGCCGGGGCCCGCCCCGTCGAACTCGCCCACCAGCCGTCCCGTCTAGCTCTTGTCCTTGATGACCCGCAGATACTCGGCCTGCTTGAACCGGACCACCACCGCCTCCATGAAGATGCGGACGAGCAGCATCTGCACCAGCCAGAGCACCGGCGTCGCGACGATGAGGATGAGCCCGCCCAGCCAGAACTCCGTGGAGACCAGCACCCAGAGACCGAACAGGAGGATGCCGAGACATTCCAGGGAGATCAGCAGCAACGACAGGACATAGGACGTCTTGGCGAGCTTCGGGGTCACCAGGGCGTTGAAATCGGTGTCCAGGAGCGCGCCCAGCAGGCCCTTCTCACCGGATTCGGCCGGAGCCCACGGCTGCTGGGCCGCGCCGGGGACGCCGGGCGCCGGCTGGCGCGGGCCGGGGACGGGCGCCGGCTGCTGCGGACCGGGCGGTGGACCGTACGGTCCCCCCGGCGGGCCGGGGGCCTGCGAGCGCGGTGGGTGACCGGGGTCCGAAGGATTCGTCATTCGCCGTCGTCTCCAGTGTGGGGCCTACAGACAGACTCTAGAGCCTGACGCGGCCGCCCGCCCGGGACGGAAGGCACGCCTCACCGGGCGTGCCGCGCCTCTCCCGGACACCGCCGCCGCGCCCGCCGCAGGATGACCACGTCGCGAGCGGGAGCACCTAGGCCGGTAAACGGCGGAACCGGGAGTTCAGCACCACCTCGGGCGGCCCTTGGCCGAGCACGGAGCGGTGCTCGCCTCTATCCCGGGTGACAGGGCGGGGACGCTCCGGGCGCGTTATCGTGCCCGAGGCTCCCGATGAGCGCCGGAATGGGCGAGGTGCGATGGTCGCGTTGGTGTTGCTCCTGGTCGGCCTCGCCGCCGGCGTCCTCTTGGCCCCCATGGCGGTGCCGTTCACCGGCCCCGTCGACTGGACGCGGCGGACGGCGCTCGGTGCCGCCACCGCCTGCGTCTTCGGAGCCATCGGATGGCGGATCGGAGCGGAGCCCGTCCTCGGCGCGCTGCTCTACCTCGCGGCGGTCGGGGCGCTGCTGGCGTTCATCGACATCAGGGAGAAGCGGCTGCCGGACCGCTTCACCCTCCCGTCCTACGGCATCGCAGCCGCGCTGCTGGCCGTCGCCGTCCCGTTCACCGACGACGGCCTGCGGCACTTCACGCACGCGCTCATCGGCATGGCGGCGCTCTTCGCGCTGTTCGCGCTGCAGGCGCTCGCCGTCCCGTCCGGCATCGGGCTCGGGGACGTCAAGCTGTCGGGCGTGCTCGGGCTCTGCCTCGGATGGTTCGGCGGGCGCGCCTGGATCACCGGCCTGCTGGTGATGTACCTGATCGGCGGCGTCATCGCCGTCGGCGTGCTGATCGTCCGCCGGACGCGGAAGGGCGAATTCCCGTTCGGCCCGGCGATGCTCGCCGGGACCCTCGCGGCGGTGCTGGCGGCCACCGGATGAACCCGGTCACGCGCAGGGGTTCTTCCGGCCGGCCTTGACCCCTCCTCCGATCTTGTTGATGGCGGGCGGGGTGAAGCGGCCACCCGCCTTGCCGAGGACGAGACGGACACCGCCCGCGGGCGCGCCGCCGTCGGCGGTGAGGACCGCGTCGGGGAGCGCACGCGCGAGCACGGACGCCTGCGCCTCGGCGGACGGGGCGTAGACGAGCCGGGTCTCCGCGACGGGGGCGGCCTTCCCGACCGTCTTGGCGACCTTGAAACCGCGCTCCCGGAGCTGGCGCACCGCGTTGTCGACCGCCTTCTTCGGGGCGCCCGCGGCCACGACGGTGACGTTCACCTGCCCGGGCACAGGCAGGGCCTGCTGGGCGGGAGCGGGCGCGGCCGGCTCCGCGGGCAGGTCGTCGTCGCGGCGGACCGCCTCGAACAGCGCCTGGGCCCGCTCCCGGTTCCACTGCACGCGGTTGGGGTCCGGGGCGTAGCGCTCGACGGGCACGGTCACGAACCGCACCTGCCCGGCGTCCATCCCCTTCAGGCCGTCCGCGATCTTCTTCATGGTCGCCAGGTTCAGGTCGTCGTCGGTCGTCATCGACTTGGTCGCGGCCTTGAGGAACTTGTAGGTCTTGGCCGGGTCGGTGAGCATCGAGCCGCTGGTGGCCTTGTCGACGACGGCGGCCATGAACTTCTGCTGCCGCTGGATGCGCTCCAGGTCGGAGCCGTCGCCGAGCGAGTAGCGGGCCCGCACGTACCCGAGCGCCTGGGTGCCCTTCACCGTCTGCTTGCCGGCCTTCAGGTACAGCTGGGCCCGCGGGTCGTTGACGGGCCGGTCGACGCAGATCTCGACGCCCCCGAGCGCGTCCACCATCCGCTTGAACCCGGAGAAGTCGATCTGGACGAAGTGGTCGATGTGGATGCCGGTGAGGCCCTCCAGCGTCTTCCACGTGCAGGTCGGCCCGCCGAACGCGAACGCGGAGTTCAGCATGCCGAACTGCGCCGGGACACTGCCGCCGCCCTCCTTCTCGCACTTGGGCATCTTCACCATCGAGTCGCGGGGGAAGCTGATGCCGACCGCCTGGTCCCGGTTGGGCGACAGGTGCAGCAGGATCGTGGTGTCCGACCGCGCCCCGGTCACGCCGTCCGCGTACTCGGAGTTGTCACCGGCCCGCGTGTCGGACCCGAGCAGCAGGATGTTGAGCGACTTGTTGAGCTTCTTCGGACGGTCCGGCCCGAGGCGCCCGCCGACATGCTTCTGATCGATGCCCCCGACGATGTCGTGATAGAGCCACGCCGCCCCACCACCACCGACCAGCACGACGGCCAAGACCCCCACCGCCGCCCACCGCAAAACCCGCCGCCGCCGAGCCCGCCGCCCCGACCCACCACCCTCAGCACCCGTGCCCTCCGCCCGCGTGCCTTCCGCGTCCTTGGCTTCCGGCCCCGTGCCTTTCGCGCTCGTGGCTTCCGAACTGGAGCGTTCTACGGCCGCGCCTTCCGCTTCGTCGGTTTCCGGGCCCGTGCCCTTCGCGTTTGTGGCTCCCGAACTCGTGCGTTCTGCGGCCGTAGCGCCCGCGTCGGCGTCCCCTGTGCTCTCGGTGTCCGCGTTGGCGGCTTTAGAGCTCGTGGCTTCAGCGCTCGTGGGGTTCGTGGGTGCGGGTGGCGTTTGGGGGACGGGGGTGTTTGCGGCTCCCTGCGTGATGCTGCTGTGGGCGGCGGTGTCCCCCGCGAGATCTTCGCGGCCGGGCTCTTTGTCGCTCATTTGTCCAGTTTCGGGCAGGCCCTGTCCGGGGCGCGTGGTTTGGGGAGATCGTCAGTCTATGGAGGGAGCGGGGAGGGGTGGGGCTCTCCCTGTTCGATGCGCGGTCCGTGCTTTCGGTTGACCGCGCTCGACCGATCCGTCTGGGGGCGGCGGATTCCGTACGATCTGTCCCGTGGACGGAGGGTGGGTGATCGGCGGTCGGTTCACCATGCTCGACCGGATCGGGGCGGGCGGGACGAGCCGGGTGTGGCGTGCCTACGATCATGCGGAGCGGCGCTACTGCGCGGCGAAGCTCATCCGGTGGCAGGGGCGGACGATGCTGCTGCGGGCGATCCGGGAGCAGGCGCTGCGGCTGGCGCATCCGCATGTGGTGACGCCCTATGCGTCGTGCATGGCGGGCGATGACGTCCTGCTGGCGATGGACCTGATGACCGGCGGGTCGGTGGAGACGCTCCTCGGGGACTACGGGCGGCTGCCGCCGGACTATGCCGCTGAGATCCTGGATCAGGTGCTGGCCGCGTTGAGCCGCATTCACCGGGCCGGGATCGTCCACCGCGATGTGAAGCCGGCGAACCTGCTGATGGAGCCGAGTGCGGTCGGTGCGCCGCATGTTCGGCTCGCGGACTTCGGGATCGCGCTCGGGGACGACGGGCTCCGGTTCACCACGACCGGGTTCGTCGTCGGGACGCCCGGCTACCTGGCGCCCGAGGCGCTCGACTGGAACCGGCCCGCGCCGCGGCAGGACCTGTACGCCGCCGGGATGGTCGGCTGGCGGATGCTCACCGGCGCGGGCGACCCGGAGCCGAACCAGCGGATCGGCGAACCGCCCGCGGGGGTGCCGCCAATGCTGTGGACGGTGCTGTCCCATCTGTGCGACCCCGATCCCGCGCGGCGCTTCGCCGACGCGGACGCGGCGCGGCGGGCGCTGGGGTCGTGCCGCCGGGATCTGCGGTTCCCCGCCCGGACCCTGGACGGGGAGCTACTGCAGATCTTCGACCAGTTGGGGTCGCCTCCTCCTCATCGGAGGTAGGTGGGCCGGGTTCTCAGCGGATGGGGACGTTCGGGATCTTGCCGAAGGGGCCCGCGTCGAAGGTGACCGCTGTGACGGACGGCGGGGGAGCGGGGACGTAGAAGAAGCCGCGGTTCGCCGTGCCGGGCTCGGTTCTGAAGACGGCCCATCCGGGGTCGACGAAGCGCAGGTTCACTCTGATCTCTTCGGTGGGGCCCATGCGGACGCCGCGGTAGGCGGTGTTCGTGGCCGGGTCGATGACGGAGAACGCGCCGAACCGGCCGTAGGAGCCGTTCTCGCCCATGTAGCCGTCGGTGGGGAGCAGGGCCTGGGAGCCGACGTTCGCGATCTCGAAGACGGCGACGAGGTAGGCGCCGTCGCGGTAGAAGGGCTTGACGTCGATGCGCCGCTTCTGGTCCGCGATCCTGCCGATCTCGGCCGTGCGGCTCGCGACGGTCGGGCCGTCCGGGTGGAACGCGGCGGGGGCGCCGGTGCCGGTGCCGGGCCTGTCCTGCGGGGCGGTCTCGGTGGTCGTGGTCGTCTCGGTCGTCTGCTGCTTGATCTGGTAGGAGATCTCGACGCGGCGGTTCTTCTGGCGGGCCTTCTCGTCGTCGGCGCCGCCCTCCTCCGCCACCGGTTCGGTCTCGCCCTTGCCTTCGGCCTTGTACTGGTAGGCGGTGCCCAGGCGGGCCTGGAGCTCCTTCAGGACGACGTCGGCGCGGCGCTGTGACAGGGGAAGGTTGTAGTCGCTGGTGCCCTTGCCGTCGGTGTGCCCGGTGATGAGGATCGGCGGCTTGGCGGGGTCGGCCTTCGCCTTGGTCTCGGTCGCGACCTGGTCCAGGATGGCCTTCGCGCGGGCGGAGAGCGTCGCCTTGTCGAAGTCGAACAGCACGTCGGTGCGCAATCCGATGGTCTGTTCGCTCGCGCTCGTGCTGGTGGACTGCACCTCGCCCTCGGTGAGGCTGTAGAGGTCGTATGTCCGGCCGGCGGCGTTGCCGTTCTGTTCGCGTGTCTTGAACGCCACCGTGGCGCCGGGGCTCGGGGGCGTTGCGTCGTCCACGACGGGTGCGGTGGGACCGCCCTCGCCCTTGCCGTCGACGACCGGGACGCCGGTGAACTCGCCGGCGGTGGTGGGGGTGATCACCGTGATGGTCCGCACCGACTCGGGGAGGCGGGGGAAGGCGACCACCGTCTCGTACCGGACGCCGGGCCGGACCGTGGTGAAGCGGAGGTCGCTGCCGACCGTGTTGCCCTGGCCGTCGCGGTCGTAGAGCGGGCCGTACGCCTTGTGGCCGACCGGGTCGACGAGCGTGAAGTTCAGCTCGCCGAACGCCGTCCCCGCCGCCGAGGTCGCGAACGAGTACGACTTCGGTTCGCGCTCCGGGTTGGTCAGGTATAAGCGCAGCACCGACCGGTCGCGATGACGCTCGACGGCCCGCACCTCGATCCGCGAATGGCCGCCGCCGAGCGCGGACCAGGCGTCCTTGATCGCCGGCCCGGAGTGGGGGCGGCCGGTCTCCGCGGTGCCGCGGCTCGCGGGGGATTTGTCGCCGGAGTCACAGGCGGCGACGAGGACCAGCGGGATGGCGGTGAGGGCCGCGAGCGCGCCCCGGATGCCTGTCATCGGGATACCTCTTTCCTGTTCGACGGTCAGGCTGAGCGGGGTGACGAGCGGGCCTCAGCCCTTCTCGTAGGTGATTTCTACACGGCGGTTCTTCGCGCGGCCTTCGGGATCGTCCTTGCCGCCCTGCTCGTTGGGGGCGACGGGCTTGGTCTCGCCGTAGCCCTTCGCCTGGACGCGCAGCTCGGCCCCGCCGAGGGCGTCCTGCAGGGCGGCCTTGACCGCCTCGGCGCGCCGCCGGGACAGGGCGAGGTTGGAGCCCGGGTCGCCGATGGAGTCGGTGTGCCCCGCGACCTGGACGGCGCCCTTGGCGTCGCGCAGCCGCGGCGCGAGGCCGGCGATGCGGCGGCGGGCGGTGTCGGTGAGGGTGGACTCGCCGAAGTCGAACAGGACGTCCGCCGAGATGCGGACGGTGACCTGCTCGCCGTTGGCGTGCTCCTCTTCCAGCGGGACCACGGCCTTGGAGAGGTCGATGTCGCTGACGGCGGCGCCGGCCTCGATGGGCAGGACGCTCTCGGCGAGGTTGTCGTCGGGCACGCCGGGGTCGGCCCCCGCGGCGGCGGGGACGGCGAGCAGCGTCGCGAGGGCGGCCGCGATCACGGTCGTGCGGCGCATGCGGTTCACCGCTCGACCGGGATGTTGCGGAACGTGGGCCACGACCCGATCTGCACGTCGATGGACTTCACGTTCTCGGGCGGGGCCGCGAACGTGAAGAAGTGGGACGTGGGCTGGTCGTTCGTCATGTGCGTGAAGATGTCGTCGGTCTCCAGCTCCTTGCCGCCGGAGTCCTTCACGACGACGTAGCGCTTGAGGTTGACCGGGTCGATGAGCGAGGTGCCGAGCCCGCGGTCGCCGTTGAGCCCGTAGGCGTTGATCCGGCGGGGCTCGGCGCCGGGGACGTGCGGCGTGAACTGCACGGTCAGCGTGGCCAGCTTGCCCTTCGCCTTCAGCCCCATGATGGCGATGTCGACCTTGGCGCCCACCGCCGCCGGGCTGTCGAAGGTGCCCTGCACCACCGGCTTCGCGGTGTTGTCGAAGCCCGCCTCGACCGCCTGCACGTCCGCGCCGGCGGCCGACGACTGGGCACCGGACGATGAGGCGTCGTCGCCGCCGACCGCCGAGCAGCCGGCCAGGAGCAGGACCGCGGCGGTCGCGACCACCAGGCGATGGGTCAGGCGCATGGTCGGTCCTTCGGTTCGTCGCATATGCAAAGGCTTCCGTGGCACCATGGCATCAGGAGCCACGACAAAGTGTGCGGACGTGAATATAGCGTTTGCATTTGCGAATCGTCAAGGGGGTGGACGGGGTGAGCGTCGCCGAGGACACGGTCGCCCGGAACCGCGCGCTGCAGATCGAGTGGTACGGCGAGCCGCTCGGTGATCGCGTCCGGCCGCTGCTCGACCGGCTCGGGCTGTCGCAGTCGGGCCTCGCGGGCGTGCTCGGGCTGTCCGCGCCGATGCTCTCCCAGCTGATGTCCGCCCAGCGGGCCAAGATCAGCAATCCGGCCGTGCTGCACCGGCTGATGGCGGTGGAGGAGTTCGTCGCCGACCCCGCGTTCAGTGAACTGCCGCCAGCGGCGGTCAAGGCGCGGCTGGAGGAGATCAGGGGAGAGGCGGCACCGACCACGTCCGGCCTCCGCATGGCCGCCGACGGCGCCCCCGAGGAGGCCGCCCCGAAGGACGCGCGGGCCCAGGAGCGCGGGACGGCGGAGCCGGCGCGGCTGGTGCAGGCCCTCCTGCGCGAGGTCGCGTCCGCCGCGGAGATCGACGCCGCCGCCGACCTCATCGCCGACCGCTTCCCCGAACTGGCTGAGGTCCTCCGCGTGTACGGGACGGGACGCACGAGCGAGGCCGAGGCGCACTTCGCTCGTACCGTACTCGGCCGGATGCTCGGCGACCGCTAGGTCATTCCTAGGCGTGCTCGTCTCGATTCCCCTGCGCCATAACGACTGGTTATGGAACGCGGGCGGTGCGATGGGGGCGCAACCGGGCTAAAGTCTGTGGTCAGGCTCACATACGGGTCTCCCTGTTATGTATGTCACAGCTCGTCAAGTGTGGCGTAGGGTCGCTTCGCTGGAAGCGCACACGAGGCGTCACCGCCCGCATGCGGCACGGCCTCCGGCCGCCCGCCGGGGAGCCATGCCCGGTGGTTCGGCGCGACGGCGCGAGGGAGGCCGCCGGCGGGCGCGACGGCAAACCGGTGCGCGCGGACCGTGGTACGGGGACACGACGACCCGAGCTCAGGAGAGCGATCGATGAGCACTGTGGAGGCGCCCGTCAAGACGCGCGCCCAGATCAAGGAAAGAACGCTCCGCAAGGACAACTGGCGGCTGTATCCCGTCACGACCTTCGTTATCTTCACGGCCTGGGTGGTGTACGCGACGGTCCGGGCCTTCTGGGGCGCGGCGTTCTACGTGCCGGAGTTCCACTACCTGACGCCGTTCTACTCGCCGTGCCTGAACGAGATCTGCAACAACGTGACGGTGAACGGGCACACCGGCGACGCGGCGGAGTTCGGGACCTTCCTGCCGGCGGGCACCCGCGGCTGGATCCCCTTCGCGGCCATCTCGCTGCCGTTCCTGCTGCTGTTCCGCCTGACCTGCTACTACTACCGCAAGGCGTACTACCGCTCGTTCTGGGCGTCGCCGTCCGCGTGCGCCGTCCGCGAGCCGCACGGCAAGTACACCGGGGAGCGCCGCTTCCCGCTGATCGGCCAGAACCTGCACCGCTACTTCTGGCTCGCGGCCGTGCTGATCTCCCTCATCAACACCTACGACGCGATCCGGGCGTTCCACGGCAAGGACGGCGGCTTCGGCATCGGGCTCGGCACGCTCATCCTGGTGGCGAACGTCGTGCTGCTGTGGCTCTACACGCTGTCGTGCCACTCGTGCCGGCACATCGTCGGCGGGCGGCTGAAGAACTTCTCCAAGCACCCGTTCCGGTACCGGATGTGGGGCTGGGTGTCCAAGATCAATGAGCGGCATGGCATGTACGCGCTGATCACCCTGGGCTCGCTGGTGGTGGCGGACGCCTACATCGCGTTCGTCGCCGGCGGCGTGTTCGACGACCCGCGTATCTTCAACTGAGGCCAAGGAACATGACTGAGATCGAGAGGCACTCGTACGACGTCGTGGTGATCGGTGCCGGCGGCGCCGGGCTGCGCGCGGCGATCGAGGCGCGCCTCCAGGGCAAGAAGACCGCGATCATCTCCAAGTCGCTGTTCGGCAAGGCCCACACGGTGATGGCCGAGGGCGGCGCGGCCGCCGCGATGGGCAACGTCAACGCCAACGACAACTGGATGGTCCACTTCCGCGACACCATGCGCGGCGGCAAGTTCATGAACAGCTGGCGGATGGCGGAGCTGCACGCCAAGGAGGCCCCGGAGCGGATCTGGGAGCTGGAGCTGTGGGGCGCGCTGTTCGACCGCACCAAGGACGGCAAGATCAGCCAGCGCAACTTCGGCGGGCACGAGTACCCGCGGCTGGCGCACGTCGGCGACCGGACCGGCCTGGAGCTGATCCGCACCGCGCAGCAGAAGATCGTCGCCCTCCAGCAGGAGGACAAGGCCGAGCACGGCGACTACGAGGCCAACCTCAAGGTGTGGGCCGAGACGACGGTCACCCGGCTGCTGAAGGACGCCGACGGCAAGATCTGCGGCGCGTTCGGCTACGTCCGCGAGACCGGCAAGTTCGTCGTGTTCGAGGCGCCCGCGGTGGTGCTGGCGACCGGCGGCATCGGCAAGGCGTTCAAGGTCACGTCGAACTCCTGGGAGTACACCGGGGACGGGCACGCGCTGGCGCTGCTCGCCGGCGGGACGCTGCTGAACATGGAGTTCGTGCAGTTCCACCCGACCGGGATGGTCTGGCCGCCGTCGGTCAAGGGCATCCTCGTGACCGAGTCGGTCCGCGGCGACCGCGGCGTCCTGCGCAACAGCGAGGGCAAGCGGTTCATGTTCGACTACATCCCGGAGGTCTTCAAGGACCAGTACGCCACCTCCGAGGAGGAGGGCGACCGCTGGTACGACGACCCCGACAACAACAAGCGCCCCCCTGAGCTGCTGCCCCGCGACGAGGTGGCCCGCGCGATCAACTCCGAGGTCAAGGCGGGCCGGGGATCGCCGCACGGCGGCGTGTTCCTCACGGTCGTCGACCGGATGCCGGGCGGCGCCGCCGAGATCGTCAAGCGGCTGCCGTCGATGTACCACCAGTTCAAGGAGCTGGCGGACGTCGACATCACCAAGGAGGCGATGGAGGTCGGCCCGACCTGCCACTACGTGATGGGCGGCGTGGAGGTCGACCCGGACACGGGCGCGGCGAAGGTGCCCGGCCTGTTCGCGGCGGGCGAGGTGTCCGGCGGCATGCACGGCTCGAACCGGCTCGGCGGCAACTCGCTGTCGGACCTGCTGGTGTTCGGGCGCCGCGCCGGCCTCGGCGCGTCCGAGTACGTGGACGCGCTGCCCGCGCGTCCCGCCGTCCCGGACGCGGAGGTCGAGGCGGCGACGGCGGAGGCGCTCGCGCCGTTCGAGCGGGAGGGCGGCGAGAACCCGTACGCCGTCCACGCCGAGCTGCAGCAGACGATGAACGAGCTGGTCGGCATCATCCGCAAGGAGGAGGAGCTGAAGCAGGCCATCGAGGCCCTCGGCAAGCTCCGCGAGCGGGTCGCGAACGTCAGCGTGGAGCCGGTCGCGGTCAACGACGGCCGCGGCTACCACCCGGGCTGGCACCTCGCGCTGGACCTGCGCAACATGCTGCTGGTGTCGGAGGCGGTCGCGAAGGCGGCGCTGGAGCGGCAGGAGAGCCGCGGCGGCCACACCCGCGACGACTACCCGCAGATGTCGGCGGAGTGGCGGAAGATCAACCTGGTCTGCGCGCTCGCCGGCGACCCGTCCGCCCCGCACGTCGAGCTGACCCGGCAGCCGCTCGTGCCGATGCGCGAGGACCTGCTCGAGCTGTTCGAGAACGACGAGCTGAAGAAGTACCTGACCGCCGAGGAGCTGCCGAAGGGGCTGGCCGAGGAGGTCGAGACGGAGCGGGCGGAGGCCGCGGCCGGCTCGGGCGCGACGGCCGCCGGCGCCGCGGACGACGAGGAGGACGACCGATGAGCTACGAGGCCAAGTTCAAGGTCTGGCGCGGCGACGACGGCTCCGGCGAGCTCGCCGACTACACGGTCGAGGTCAACGAGGGCGAGGTCGTCCTCGACATCATCCACCGGCTGCAGGCCACGCAGGCGCCCGACCTCGCCGTCCGGTGGAACTGCAAGGCGGGCAAGTGCGGCTCGTGCTCGGCCGAGATCAACGGCATGCCGAAGCTGCTGTGCATGACGCGGATGTCGACCTTCGACCCGGACGAGACGGTCACCGTCACCCCGATCCGCACGTTCCCCGTCATCCGCGACCTCGTCACGGACGTCTCGTTCAACTACGAGAAGGCGCGGGAGATCCCCTCGTTCGACCCGGGCGACGCCAAGCCCGGCGAGCTGCGCATGCAGCAGGTGGACGTGGAGCGGTCGCAGGAGTTCCGCAAGTGCATCGAGTGCTTCCTGTGCCAGAACGTCTGCCACGTCATCCGCGACCATGAGGAGAACAAGGAGAGCTTCGCCGGCCCGCGCTTCCTGATGCGGATCGGCGAGCTGGAGATGCACCCGGCGGACCAGGCCGACCGGCGCAACATCGCGCAGGACGACCACGGCCTCGGCTTCTGCAACATCACCAAGTGCTGCACCGAGGTCTGCCCCGAGCACATCAAGATCACCGACAACGCGCTGATCCCGATGAAGGAGCGGGTCGTCGGCCGCAAGTACGACCCGGTGGTGTGGCTCGGCAGCAAGCTCGGCATCGTGAAGAAGGGCCAGGACACCCCGTCCGCCTGAGCGAGGCCCCCGGACGCCCGGCGTCCGGGTCTTTCGCGAACGTCCCCCGCCGCCCCGCGCGACGGGGGGCGTTCGCGTTTCCGCCGCTCTCCACCGCGGGGGCGGCGCTCTGGCATGCGGCGCTCCCGAGGTACGGCGGGCGGCGTGCCCCCGGACCGCCGCCCGCCGTCCCGCCGTTCCCCGTGGACGCCGTGGACGCCGCTACGGCCCTCCGGTCGCGCACGCCGGGATCCACCCTGACGCACATCCGTCCCCCGGAGTAGGGAATAGTGCACAGAGCGCGTGATTGAACCGTGATTCCCTCCCGGGAGGCGGGCGCCCCCGGATCCCTTTAGCGTTATGGCGTGACCGCTCTCGAACCGGGCTCGTTCCTCGCCGATCTCACCGCGGCGGAGCGCGCGGATCTGGAAGCACGCTCCCGCGTCCGCGAGTTCGAGCGGGGCGACACGCTCTTCTCCGAGGGGGAGGAGCCCGGCTGGGTCGCCGTCCTGCTGCGGGGGCGGGTGAAGGCGTTCTCCTACCGCGAGCAGGGCGGCGAGGCGCTGCTGGCGGTGCGCGGGCCGGGCGCGCTGCTCGGGGAGGTCGCCGCGATCGACGGGCTGCCGCGGTCGGCGTCGGTCGCCGCGCTGGAGCCGGTCCAGACCCTCGCGATCGGCGCCGACGAGTTCATGGCGTTCCTGCAGGCGCACGGCCGCGTCTCGATCCTCATCATGCGGATGCTGTGCCAGCGGTGGCGCGACGCCGACCGCAAGCGCGTCGAGTTCGGCATGTTCGACGCGACCGGGCGGGTCGCGCAGCGGCTGGTCGAGCTGGCGGAGCGGTTCGGCGTGCCGTACGTCCCGCGCGGCGGCGCCGACGAGGCCGGGACGGGCGGGGAGAGCGTGCGCATCACGCTGAACCTGTCGCAGGAGGAGCTGGCGGGCTGGGTCGGCGCGTCGCGGGAGGCGGTGAGCAAGGCGCTGCGGACGCTGCGCCGGCACGGCTGGATCGAGACGGGCCGCCGGCGGCTGATCGTCCACGACCTCCAGGCCCTCCGCCGCCACGCGCGGTAACCCGGGTCGCCGGGCGTGGACGCGCTGGCCGTACTCTGTGCAGGATGCAGCTACAGCAGCTCGCCTACTTCGTCGCGGTCGCGGAGGTGCGCCACTTCACGCAGGCCGCGGAGATCCTGCGGGTGGCGCAGCCGTCGCTGTCCAAGCAGATCCGGGCGCTGGAGAGCGAGCTGAACGTCTCCCTGTTCCGGCGCGCGCGCGGCAACATCACCCTGACGCCCGCAGGTGAGGCGCTGCTGCCCCTGGCCAAGCGCATCCTGGCGGACGTCGACACCGCGCGCCTGGAGGTGCAGGAACTAGCCGGTCTCAAGCGCGGCCGGGTGCGGCTCGGCGCCACGCCGTCCCTTTGCGCGGGCCTGCTGGCGGACGTCCTGCGCCGCTTCCACGACACGTACCCGGGCATCCAGCTGATCGTGGAGGAGGGCGGCTCCCGCGATCTCGTCCGGGAGCTGACGCGTGGCTCGCTCGACCTCGCCCTGGTCATACTCCCGCTCCAGGGCGATCCACCGCTGGACACGACCCCGATACTGCGCGAGTACCTGGTGGTGGCGTCCCCGGCGGGGACGGGGACGCCCGCGCAGCTGCCGCGCCGCTCGTACCTGCGCATCGAGGACCTGCAGAACCGCCCGCTGGTGATGTTCCGTCCCGGATACGACCTGCGGGAGGCGACGATCAGCGCGTGCCGGGCGGCGGGGTTCGAGCCGAAGTTCGCGGTCGAGGGCGGCGAGATGGACGCCGTGCTGCGTTTCGTCGAGGTCGGCCTCGGCATCGCGGTCGTCCCGAGCATGGTCCTCGCGGGGCGCCCCGGCCTGCGCGGGACGCCGCTCGTCCTGGCCGACGAGGAGGCGCGGCGGGGGCGCCACGGTCCCGGCCTGCTCCGCACCATCGCGCTCGCCCACCGCAAGGACGTCGAGCTGACCCACGCCGCGCGCGCCTTCCAGGAGACCTTGGAGGTGTTCCTCGCGGAGGCCGCCGAGGCGGGAACGCTCCCCGCGGGCGTCGAGAACCTGGTCGACGCCAAGTAGCGGTCAGGCGGTCAGGATGTCGCGCAGGACGCGGCCCCGGACGGTGTTGTCATCGCCTTCCGGCAGGTGCCAGGGGCAGGCGATGTCCAGCGCGGCCACGCGGCCGGTCGCGATGACCCGGCGGACGGACGCGATCACCGCGTCGTAGGACGGGCCGCCGCCCACGGGGAACTTCATCCCCGGCAGGTCGTCCTTGTCGATGACGTCCAGGTCGATGTGCAGGAGCAGGGGACCGTCCGGCAGGACGACGTCGTCCACCGGGCACTGCCGCACTTGCGACGAGGCGAGGAACTCGGCCTCGGCCGGGTCGAGGTCGCGGGCGTCCACGAGGACGACGCGGTCCTCCGGCAGCGGGCGCAGGCCGAGCCGGTCGGGGAGCAGCGCGGTGTCGGTGCCGATGATCTGCCGCAGCGGCATGCCGCCGATGTATCCGGAGGTGGAGCTCTCCGCCGAGTGGATGTCGCCGTGCGCGTCGTACCAGACGACGGACGCGTCCACCCCGGCCTTCTGCAGCCCGGCGAGGACGGCCTCGGCGAGCAGGCAGTCGCCGGAGACGACCGCCGGACGGGTGCCGCCGGCGACCTGGTCGGCGACCTCGGCCGCGACCGGCTCGCACAGCGCCGCGACGCGGTCCCACACGTCGCCGTCCGGGAGGTCGCGGGTCACCGGGATCAGGTCGAACCCGTCCAGGGGGAAGGACGTGTCGGGGAGCCGTTCATCCTGGTGGTACGGAACAAAAGTGATCACGTGACCACAGTAGAGCAGTAGTACGGCCCCGCCCGGTACTCCGAGCGGGGCCGAGATCAGAGGCCGGTCGGGCCGGCCGGACCGGACCGAAGCGGGTCAGTGTTCTTTTCTGGGGGGCGCCCCCCAGCCCCCCGGCAAGAAGCGCTGACGCGCTCCCTCGCTGGCGCTCAGTCGACGCGTCAGCGCTTCTTGCCGCCGGCGGTCGCCTTCAGGTAGTCGCCGTTGAGGCGCCCGATGACGTCCAGCGGGATCTCCTTCGGGCACGCCGCGGTGCACTCACCGGTGTTGGTGCAGCCGCCGAAGCCCTCCTCGTCGTGGGTCTCCAGCATGGAGACGACGCGGTCCCAGCGCTCCGGCTGCCCCTGCGGCATCAGCCCCAGGTGGGTGATCTTGGCGCCGAGGAACAGCGCGGCGGAGCCGTTCGGGCAGGCCGCGACGCAGGCGCCGCAGCCGATGCACTCGGCGGCCTCGAAGGCGCGGTCGGCGTCCGGCTTCGGCACCGGGGTCGAGTGCGCCTCCGGCGCGGTGCCGGTCGGGGCGGTGATGTAGCCGCCGGCCTGGATCATCCGGTCGAACGCCGACCGGTCGACGACCAGGTCCTTCACCACCGGGAACGCCTTGGCCCGCCACGGCTCGACGTCGATGACCTCGCCGTCCTTGAACTTGCGCATGTGGAGCTGGCACGTGGTGGTGGCGCGCTCCGGGCCGTGCGGGGTGCCGTTGATGACCAGCGAGCACATCCCGCAGATGCCCTCGCGGCAGTCGTGGTCGAACGCGACCGGCTCCTCGCCGTCGGCGATGAGCTTCTCGTTGAGGACGTCCAGCATCTCCAGGAACGAGGCGTCGGGGGAGATGTCGTCGAGCTTGTACTCGACCATCCGCCCCTTGTCCTGGGGGCCGCTCTGGCGCCAGACGCGCAGTGTGAGCTTCATGATTACCTGTCCGACCTCTGCTACTTGTACGACCGCTGCGTCGGCTTGACGTATTCGAAGTCCAGGGCCTCCTTGTGGAGGACGGGCTGCTCGCCCTCCCCGGCCCATTCCCAGGCGGCGACGTGGGCGAAGTTCTCGTCGTCGCGCTTGGCCTCGCCGTCCTCGTCCTGGCTCTCGGCCCGGAAGTGGCCGCCGCAGGACTCGGTGCGGTGCAGCGCGTCGATGACCATCAGCTCGGCCAGCTCGAAGAAGTCGGCGACGCGGCCGGCCTTCTCCAGCTGCTGGTTCAGCTCCTCGCCCTTGCCGGTGACCTTGACGCGCGTCCAGAACTCCTCGCGCAGCGCCGGGATGAGCTCCAGGGCCTTGCGCAGGCCCTGCTCGGTGCGCTCCATGCCGCAGTACTCCCACATGATGTGGCCGAGCTCGCGGTGGAAGGAGTCGACGGAGCGGTCCCCGTCGATGGAGAGCAGCTTGTCGATCCGGGTCCGCACCCGCTCCTCGGCCTCGCTGATCGCGGTCTCGGCGACCGGCCCGAACGCGTTGCGGGCGATGTAGTCGCCGATGGTGTTCGGCAGGACGAAGTAGCCGTCGGCGAGGCCCTGCATCAGCGCGGACGCGCCGAGCCGGTTCGCGCCGTGGTCGGAGAAGTTCGCCTCGCCGATCACGAACAGGCCGGGGATCGTGGACTCCAGGTCGTAGTCCACCCAGAGGCCGCCCATCGTGTAGTGGACGGCGGGGTAGATGCGCATCGGCGTCTCGTACGGGTTCTCGCCGGTGATGCGCTCGTACATCTGGAAGAGGTTGCCGTACTTGGCCTCGACCTTGTCGCGGCCGAGCCGCTCGATGGCGTCGGCGAAGTCGAGGTAGACGCCGAGGCCGCCGGGGCCGACGCCGCGCCCCTCGTCGCAGACGTTCTTCGCCGCGCGGGACGCGATGTCGCGCGGGACGAGGTTGCCGAACGAGGGGTAGATGCGCTCCAGGTAGTAGTCGCGCTCGTCCTCGGGGATGTCGTAGGGCTTGCGCGTGTCGCCGGCCTTCTTCGGCACCCACACGCGGCCGTCGTTGCGCAGCGACTCCGACATGAGCGTCAGCTTGGACTGGTGGTCGCCGCTGACCGGGATGCACGTCGGGTGGATCTGCGTGTAGCACGGGTTGGCGAACAGGGCGCCGTGCCGGTGGGCGCGCCAGGACGCGGTGACGTTCGAGCCCATCGCGTTCGTGGACAGGAAGTACACGTTGCCGTAGCCGCCGGACGCCAGCACGACCGCGTCGGCGGTGTAGTGCTTGATCTCGCCGTTGATCAGGTTCCGGACGACGACGCCGCGGGCCCGCCCGTCCTCCATGATCAGGTCGAGCATCTCGTGCCGCGGGTACAGCTCCACGTTGCCGGCCTCGACCTGCCGCATCAGCGCCTGGTAGGCGCCGAGGAGCAGCTGCTGGCCCGTCTGGCCGCGGGCGTAGAAGGTGCGGGAGACCTGGGTGCCGCCGAACGAGCGGTTGTCGAGCAGGCCGCCGTACTCGCGGGCGAACGGGACGCCCTGCGCGACACACTGGTCGATGATGTTCCGGGAGATGTCGGCGAGCCGGTACACGTTCGACTCGCGGGAGCGGAAGTCGCCGCCCTTCACGGTCTCGTAGAACAGCCGGTAGACGCTGTCGCCGTCGTTGCGGTAGTTCTTCGCGGCGTTGATGCCGCCCTGCGCGGCGATCGAGTGGGCGCGGCGCGGCGAGTCCTGGAAGCAGAACTGCTGGACGTGGTAGCCGGCCTCGCCGAGCGTCGCGCCGGCGGAGCCGCCGGCCAGCCCGGTGCCGATGATGATGATCTTCTTCTTGCGCTTGTTGGCCGGGTTGACCTGCTTGGCCTCGAACTTGCGCGTCGTCCAGCGGTCCTCGATGGGGCCCTTGGGCGCCTTGGTGTCGGCGATCGGCTCGCCGGACTTGTAGAAGCTGTCGGTCATGGTCAGCTCACCCATCCGAACGTGATGGAGACGGGGACCGCGATGAAGCCGAGCGTGATCAGCGCGGCGGTGGTCGCGGCCAGGCCCCGCAGGGCGTTGTGGCTGCGCGGGCTGCGCAGCCCGAGCGTCTGGAACGCGCTCCAGATGCCGTGGTTGAGGTGCAGGCCGACGAGCAGGATGGCGACGACGTACCAGAGGGTGATGTACCAGCGGGACGGGTCGAAGTCGGCGACCATCCGCTCGTAGGGGGTGGCGTCGGCGCCCTTGGGGTTCACGACGAAGAACGTGAGGTCCAGCAGGTGCCAGATGATGTAGAAGGCGATGATGACGCCGCCGTACCGCATCGTGCGGACGGCGTAGCCCTGCGCGTTCGACTTCTTCTTCGACTGGTACTTCACGGGGCGCGCGTGGGCGGCGCGCTTGCCGAGGGACACCGCCGACCACATGTGCAGGATCACCGAGACGCCGAGCACGACCTCGATGAGGGTCAGGACGGTCCGGCGCGGTACCGCGGGCTCACCGATCGTGCGCAGCCAGTGCGCGTAGTGGTTGAAGTCCTCCGCGCCCATGAAGATCTTCAGGTTCCCGACCATGTGCGCGACCAGGTACAGCACGAGGACGCCGCCGGTCACCGCCATGACGGCCTTCTTGCCGACGGTCGATCGGTAGATCGCAGGTATCGCTATAGCCACGACCTGCACGTTATGTCCGGATCGGAGAATAGTTCCAAGTCATCAGCGCACTCATGGCGATAGCCGCAGGCTATGGAAGCACGCTGGGCGGGCGTTGTAGCCGTTCCGTGACGTTCCGCCTGGTGAGTGACTTCACAGCGGGTCCGGGAACTCCGCGATCACGTGATCCACAAGACATTGACCGAGGTCAGGGGCCTGTGGTTAGGCACCTGACCACAGCCGCGACGCGCTCGGAGAGCCGTGCCCCAGGCGCCGCGCTCAGGAACCGTTGAGTTCACGTCCGGGCTGGCGGGACAGCAGCAGCACGGCCAGGTCGTCGGTCAGGGCGTCGCCGTTGAGGTGCTCGACCTCGGTCACCAGGTCGTCGATCAGGGCGCGCCCGGTGGCGCCGCTGCCGCGCGCCTTGCGCGCCAGCCCGACCAGGCCGTCGGTGCCGAGCCGGTCCGAGCCGGGGCCGACCTTCCCCTCGATGAGGCCGTCGGTGTAGAGCATCAGGCCCCAGGAGTCGCCGAGGTCGATCTCGGTCGTCGGCCACTCGGCGCCCGGCAGCAGGCCGAGCGCCGGCCCGTGCGCGTAGTCGGGCAGCGCCGCGACCTCGCCGTCCTCGCCGAGGACGCCGTGGAACAGCAGCGGCGCGGGGTGCCCCGCCAGGTGCATCCGCGCGGTCCGCCGGGACGGCGCGATCGTGATCATGCAGAGCGTGGTGAAGATCTCCTCGCTGCGCCGCTCGTGGCCGAGGACGGTGTCGAGGGTGCCGAGCAGCTGCTCGCCGGTGTGCCCGGCGAGCACGAGCGTCCGCCACGCCATCCGGAGCTGGACGCCGAGGGCCGCCTCGTCCGGGCCGTGCCCGCACACGTCCCCGATCATCAGGTGGACGGCGCCGCCCTCGGTCTGCACGGTGTCGTAGAAGTCGCCGCCGAGCAGGGCGCGCCGCCGGCCGGGCCGGTAGCGCGTGTGGTGCCGCAGCGACGCGTCCTCGATCAGCGGGACGGGCAGCAGCCCGCGCTCCAGCCGGGCGTTCTCGCGGCCGAGGATGCGGGCCTCGACGAGCCGCCGCTCGGTCTCCTCCGAGCGCTTGCGCTCGATGGCGTAGCGGATCGCGCGGGCCAGCAGCGGGGCGTCGACCTCCTGCTTGACCAGGTAGTCCTCGGCGCCGGCGGCGACGGCCTGGACGCCGAGGTGGGCGTCGTCGAGGCCGGTCAGCACGACCACGGCGGCGGTCTCGGACAGGGCCAGCACCTGGCGCAGCCCGTCCAGCCGGTCGATGCCGGGGGTGGACAGGTCGACGAGGATGCACTGCGTGCGGCGGGTCAGCGACCGCCGGGCCTCGGCGAGGTCGGACGCGACGGCGATGGCGGCGTCCAGGCCGCTCTCGGCGAGCATCTTCTCGACCATGAGGACGTCGGAGGGGTCGGCGTCGATGAGGAGCAGGTCGGTCCTGTCCTCGGCCCCCGGTGTGAAGGGGTACGTCTGATGGCTGATTGTGCTCACAGGGCTTCCGGAAGTCGGGCTGACGGCACTGGCAACGGCCGGTGGAGCCTCGCTTATTCCCGTGGGTGCGGGAGGGCGCGGCGGGCCGCGCCGGGGCAGCGGCATCGGCCTAGCCGCCAGGGTCCCGGCTCAAGGAGCGGAGGAAGCGTCGCTCCGTACGCCCCGACCTTAGCGTGCCGCCGCGGCCCGGCGCACCTCCCGCGCGCGTCCCGATCACGATTTGCGGGCGGTCCGAAAGTCGTTCGAGCCGCGTCCGGCCAGGTGAAAAACCAGTCGAACTCGCGGGGCCCCGCTGCATAACCTTCGTCAGGTGAAGCCGCTGCCGGAGAAAAATCCTGGCACGCCCGACCACGTCCTCCGCCGAGGCAGAGCCTCCCGCGGCGCCCGCAGCGGCGCCGGCGGAGCATCCGCGCGCTACCTGCTGTGGCTGGCGCGCGTCCAGTGGCGCAGCATCGCCGCGGGCGCGCTCCTCGGCGTGGTCTGGATGCTCAGCCAGGCATTGATGCCCGCCGCGATCGGCCGCGCCATCGGCGACGGCGTCGCGGCGCGGGACGAGCGCGCCCTGCTGGCGTGGTCCGGCGTGCTGCTCGGCCTCGGGGTCGTGCAGGCCGTCACGGGCGCCGTCCGGCACCGGTTCGCCGTCTACAACTGGCTCGCCTCCGCCTACCGGACGGTCCAGCTCGTCACCCGGCAGTCGACCCGCCTCGGCGGGACGCTGCCGAAGCGGCTGAGCGCGGGCGAGGTGGTGAGCATCGGGCTGTCCGACGTGTCGCACATCGGCGACACCATCGACATCCTCTCCCGCGGCTCGGGCGCCGTGGTCGCGATCGTCGCGGTGGCCGCGATCCTGCTCAGCACCTCGCCGCCGCTCGGCCTGATCGTGCTGGTCGGGGTGCCGCTGATCCTGGCGATCGCGGCGCCGCTGCTGCGCCCCTACCGCGACCGCGAGCTGGCGCACCGCGAGCTGGTCGGCGAGCTGAGCTCGCACGCCACCGACCTCGTCGCGGGCCTGCGGGTGCTGCGCGGCATCGGCGGCGAGACGCTGTTCTCCGGCCGCTACCGCGCCGAGTCGCAGCGGGTGCGCGCGGCCGGGGTGGCGGTCGCGCGGGCCGAGACCCGGATGAACGGCGCCGAGGTGCTGCTGCCCGGGCTGCTGATCGCGCTGGTCACCTGGGTCGGCGCCCGGTTCGCCGCCGAGCGGACGATCAGCGTCGGGGAACTGGTCGCGTTCTACGGGTACGCGGTGTTCCTGATAGTGCCGCTGAAGACGCTCGGCGAGGCCGCCGGCAAGATCACCAAGGGGCTGGTGGCGGCCGGCCGGGTGACCGCGCTGCTGGCGATCGACCCCGAGCTGCCGGCCGCCGGGACGGCCCGCCCGGCGGCGTCCGCCGAGCTGGTCGACATCGCGTCCGGGCTGGTCGTGCGGCCGGGGCGGGTGACCGCGGTCGCCGCGGCCGATCCGCGCGACGCGCAGGCCGTCGCCGACCGGCTCGGCCGGTACGCCGACGGCGACGTCGACTTCGGCGGCATCCCGCTGCACGCGGTCGCGGACGTCCGGAAGCGGATCCTCGTCGCCGTCAACGAGGACCGCCTCTTCTCCGGGCCGCTGGCCGAGTCGCTGGCACCGGACGCCGACGAGGCGGTACTGAAGGAGGCCGTCTACGCGGCCTGCGCCGAGGACGTCGTCGCGTCCGTCGGGCTGGACGCGCACGTGGCCGAGGCCGGACGGGAGTTCTCCGGCGGCCAGCAGCAGCGCCTGCGCCTTGCGCGGGCACTCGCCGCAGACCCCGACGTCCTCATCCTGGTGGAACCGACCAGTGCGGTGGACGCGCACACCGAGGCACGCATCGCCGACAGGCTCGGCCAAGCGCGCGCGGGCCGCACGACCGTGGTGTGCACGACCAGCCCGCTGATGCTGGACCGCGCCGACCACGTCGTATTCATCCAAGACGGAATGGTCGTCGCAGAAGGAGCACATCGCGACCTCCTGGAGGCAGAGCCGCGCTACGCGGCCACCGTCACCAGGGGAGCGACCGCGGAAAGGGCGGAGGCATGAGCGCCGAGACGCTGCCGGTCGCGACGTCCGCGCAGGTGCGGGCGTACGCGCGGCGGCTCGTGCTGCGGCACCCCCGCGCCCTCGCCGGGGTGCTCGGCCTGCACGCGCTGGCCGCCGTGGCGGGCCTGGTCACGCCCCGGCTGCTCGGCGCGCTCGTCGAGGACGTCCGCGACGGGCACGCCGCCATCGACACCGCCGGCCTCGCCATCGCCGGGTTCGTGATCGCGCAGGGTGTGCTGATCCGGTACGCCTACCTGGCGTCGGCGAAGCTCGGCGAGCGGGTGCTGGCCGAGCTGCGCGAGGAGTTCGTCGACCGGGTGCTGGCGCTGCCGCTGTCCACGGTCGAGCGGGCCGGCACCGGCGACCTGGTCACCCGCGCGTCCCGCGACGTGGACACGCTCAGCACGTCCGTGCGGTACGCGATGCCGGAGACGCTCGTCGCGATCGTCGTCGGCGCGTTCACGTTCGGCGCGCTGCTGCTGAACGGCCCGCTCGTCGCGCTGCCCGCGCTGGTCGCCGTGCCGTTCCTGGTCGCGGTGATGCGCTGGTACCTGCCCCGCGCGCACGTCGGCTACCTGCGGGAGAACGAGGCGTGGTCGCGGATCGCCGGCAGCCTCACCGAGACCGTCCAGGGCGCGCGGACCGTCGAGGCGCTCGGCCTCGCCGACCGCCGGCACCGCCGCGGCGACGACGACATCGCGGTCTCCTACAAGGCCGAGCGGTACACGCTGCGGCTGCGCATGTTCCTGTTCCCGGTGGCCGAGCTGAGCTTCGTGCTGCCCGTGGTGTCGACCCTGTTCGTCGGCGGCCTCCTCTACATGCACGACATGGCGACGCTCGGGCAGGTGACCGCCGCGACCCTGTACGCGCAGCTGCTCATCGAGCCGGTGGACACCATGCTCTCCTGGCTGGACGAGCTGCAGCTCGGCGGCGCGTCGCTGGCCCGCCTGCTCGGCGTCGGCAACGTCCCGCCCGACCGGGCGCCGGGCGACGCCCTGCCCGCCGGCGACCGGCTCACGGCGCGGCGCGTCCGCTACCACTACCGGCCGGGCAAGGACGTCCTGCACGGCGTGGACCTCGACCTGCGGCCCGGCGAGCGGCTCGCGATGGTCGGGCCGAGCGGCGCCGGCAAGTCCACCCTCGGCCGGCTGCTCGCCGGGGTGGACGGCCCGCGCGCGGGCGCCGTCACCGTCGGCGGCGTCCCGCTGGTGGAGCTGCCGCTGGACGGCCTGCGCCGGGAGGTCGCGCTGGTCACGCAGGAGCACCACGTGTTCCGCGGCACGCTCCGCGAGAACCTCGCGATGGCCCGCGAGGACGCCACCGACGAGGAGATCCGCCGGGTCCTCGCCGCGGTCGAGTGGGACGGGCCGGACCTCGGCACCGTCGTCGGCTCCGGCGGCGCCTCGCTGACGCCCGCGCAGGCGCAGCAGCTCGCGCTGGCCCGGCTCGTCCTCGCCGACCCGCACACCCTGGTGCTGGACGAGGCGACGTCGCTGCTCGACCCGCGCGCCGCCCGCCGCCTGGAGCGCTCGCTCGCCGCCGTCCTGGACGGCCGGACCGTCGTGGCGATCGCGCACCGCCTCCACACCGCCCACGACGCCGACCGTGTGGCGGTGGTGGAGGACGGGCGCATCACCGAGCTCGGCACCCACGAGGACCTGCTGGCCCAGAAGGGCTCCTACGCGGCCCTGTGGGCGTCCTGGCACGGCTCCGGCTAGCACCGCGCGGCTCAGCCGGCTAGCACCGCGCGGCTCAGCGGGCCAGCACCGCGCGGCTCAGCGGGTCAGCACCGACTTCAGGTAGTCGACCTGGATGTGGAGGAGGTTCTCCGCGACGACCTCCTGTGGGGTCATGTGGGTGACGCCCGACAGCGGCAGCACGGTGTGCGGGCGCCCGGCGGCCAGCAGCGCCGACGAGAACCGCAGCGTGTGGGCGGCCACCACGTTGTCGTCCGCGAGCCCGTGGATCACCATCAGGGGGCGCTTCAGGTCAGCGGCCCGCTCGATGAGCGAGTTCGCGGCGTAGACCTCCGGCTCCTCGTCCGGGTGGCCGAGGTACCGCTCGGTGTAGTGGGTGTCGTACAGCCGCCAGTCGGTGACGGGCGCGCCCGCGATGCCCACGTGGAACACGTCCGGGCGCTCCAGGACGGCGAGCCCCGCGAGCCAGCCGCCGAACGACCAGCCGCGGATGCCGACCCGGTCGAGGTCGAGCGCGGCCGGGTGCCTGCGCGCCGCCTCGATCAGCGCGGTGATCTGGTCGTCGAGCACGGGGCCGACGAAGTCGCCGTGCACCGAGCGCTCCCACGCCGGGCCGCGCGCGGGCGTGCCGCGGCCGTCCGCGATCACGACGGCGAAGCCCTGGTCGGCGAGCCACTGCGGCTCGCAGTACATCCGCTGCACGGCGAGGACGCGCTGGGCGTGCGGCCCGCCGTAGGGGTCCATGAGGACGGGCAGCCGCCCCTGGTCGGGCTCCCAGCCGGTGGGCAGCAGCACGGCGGTGCGGATCTCCCGGTCGCCGGCCCGCAGCAGCTCCACCTTCGGGGTGATCACCGGGGTCTCGGCGAACGAGGCGACCGGGTGCGTCCCGGCGGGGGTGCGCACCTCGGTCTCCGAGCCGGGGCGGTCGAGCCGCGCGCCCGTCACGACGGTGATCCCGCCGGACCGGATGCCGCCGAAGACGCCCGCCCCCTCGGTCAGCCGGGTGGTCTCGCCGCCGGCACAGGAGTACAGGTGGACCTCGGTGGGCTCCTCCGAGCCGGTGAACAGGATCGACTCGCCGTCCACCCCGAGCACCGACCGGACCTGCAGCCCCGCGGGCGTGACCGGCTTGCCGCCGACGGTGATGCGGCGCGTGTCGGCGTCGCGGTCCTCGGTGGTCCAGACGAGGTCGCCGGAGGCCGTCCGGACGGGCAGGCCGGGGACGACCTCCGTCCACACCGGGTCGTGCTCGGTGTGCAGGAGGGACGTCGCGCCGTTGGTCGGGTCGACGCTCAGCACCCGCTGCGAGCGCTGGTCGCGCGGCTGCACGACGATCAGCAGGCCGTGCCGGTCCCAGGAGGCCGCCACGAAGTAGGGGAACATGCCGCGGTCCCAGGCGACGGCGGTGCGCCGGCCGTCCACCTTCAGCAGCACCAGCGAGACCAGCGCGTTCGGCGTGCCGGCCGCCGGGTAGGCGATCTCGGACGGCGGCCGGTCGGGGTTGGCGGGGTCGGCGATGTGCCAGCGCTGCACCGGCGTCTCGTCCACCCGCGCCGCCAGCAGCGTGCCGCCGTCGGGGGACCACCAGTGGCCGCGCATCCGGCCCATCTCCTCCGCCGCGACGAACTCGGCGAGGCCGTAGGACACCTGGTCGGACTCCGGCTGGACGAGCGCCCGGTCGTCGGTGCCGTCCATCTCGATGACGCGCAGCGTCCGGCCCGACACGTAGGCGATCCGCCGCCCGGCCGGGTCGGGGCGCGGGTCGAACACGGGCGCCTGCGCGGGCAGCTCGCGGACCAGCGCGGTGCCGAGGTCGACCGCGTACAGCCGCCCGGCCAGCGTGAACACCGCCTGCCGCATGCCCTGGTCGGTGGCGTAGCCGACGATGCCGCCCGCCTGCTCGCGGGCGCGCTCGCGCCGGGCCCGCTCCTCGGCGGGCAGGTCCTCCTCGCCGGGGACGTCCAGCGCGGCCGGGTCGGCGACGCACTCCTCCTCGCCGGTCGCGGTGTCCAGCGTCCACAGGCAGGTGACCGGATCGTCGCCCGCCCTGGTGCGCAGGAACGTCACGCGCGACTCGTCCGGCGCGATCTGGAAGGCGCGCGGAACGCCGAGGCTGAACCGGCGGGTGCGGGCGCTCTGCCGCGGATAGCTGATGCTCATGGCACCCGAGTCTGCCAGGATGCCCGGGAAGTACGGCGCACGGCGGTCTCCTGCCCTCTATGATCACGGGTCGTCGCGTGGTGGCCGGGGAACGTCCCGTGCCCGGGTCCGCGCTCGCGTAAGCTCAAAGCTTCCCCAAGCACTTTTTTCGTCGCGGGCTGAGGAGTGGTCAATGCCGGAGCTGCAGCCGGGAGATCCCCGGCGGCTTGGCTCGTACGAGATCGTCGAGCGGCTCGGCGAGGGCGGCCAGGGCGTCGTCTACGCCGGGGTCGACGCCTCCGGGAACCGCGCCGCGATCAAGCTGCTGCGCGCCGACCTCGCCGGGGATACGATGGCGCGCACCCGGTTCGTCCGGGAGGCGCAGGCCGCCAAGCAGGTCGCCCGGTTCTGCACCGCGCAGGTCCTTGAGGCCGACGTCGCGGGCGACCAGCCCTACATCGCCAGCGAGTACGTGCCGGGCCCCTCGCTCTACAAGCAGGTCACCGAGACCGGCCCGATCGGCGGCGCGGCCCTCGACCGGCTCGCGATCGGCACCGCGACCGCGCTGGTCGCGATCCACCAGGCCGGCATCGTGCACCGCGACTTCAAGCCGCACAACGTCATCATGGCGCCGGACGGCCCGCGAGTGATCGACTTCGGCATCGCGCGCGCCCTGGACACCGGGCAGACGAACGCGACGAAGGCGATCGGCACGCCGTCCTACATGGCGCCGGAGCAGGTGGCGGGCGCCACCCTCACCGAGGCCGTGGACGTGTGGGCGTGGGCGACGACGATCGTGTTCGCCGCGACCGGCCACCCGCCGTTCGGCGACGACACCGTGGTCGCGGTGATCAACCGGGTGATGCACGAGCCGCCGATGCTGGACGGCGTCCCGCCCGACCTGCACCGGCTGATCGCGGCGTGCCTGGTCAAGGAGCCGGAGCGGCGGCCGACCGCGCAGCAGATCATGATGGCGCTGATCGGCAGCGGGCCGGGCGGCGCCGGGCAGACCCGCATGGACGACCCCGCGCAGGCCACCACGATGCTCGCGGAGGGCTCCACGCTCGCCGCGGGCGGGCTCGGCGCGGCCGGGCTCGCGGGCGCGGGCGCCACCCACCCGGGCGGCCCCGCCGGGGGGACGCGCCGCGTCTCACCGTCGGAGTACACCGGGAGCCTGCCGCCCGCGGGGCCTCCGGGCGGCGGCGCCGGCCGGGCCCGGTACGACGACTGGGAGCCCGAGCGCAAGTCCAAGTGGCCGATCGTCGCGGCCGTCGCCGCGATCGCGGTGCTGGCGCTCGTCGTCGGCGTGTACGCGGCGACCCGCGGCGGTGGCGACTCGCCGAACGCGCCGGTCACGCCGTCGGTGAGCGAATCGTCGGAGGTCTCCGAGACCCCGACGTCCGAGGAGCCGGAAGAGCCGACGCCGACCCGTACCCGGACGCGCCGCAACACTCCGCCGCCGCAGCAGTCGACCGCGCCGACCTCCGAGGCGCCCACCAGCGAGACGCCGACGTCCGAGGCGCCGACCAGCGAGACGCCCACGTCCGGCCCGCCGACCGGTGACGGCGGCGACGGCGGTGACGGCGGCGACGGTCCCGGCCCCGGTGCGGGCGGCGGCGGTGGCGGCGGGCCCGGCTCGGGCGGCTGACCCGCCTTCAAGACCCGCCGCGGGGACCCGCCGGACCGTGCGGGGCAGGGCGGTCATCGCCGCCGCCCCGTGCTCTGAGTAGGCTCGTTGACTATGAAGGAGCCGCGGATCCTGTTCGTCCACGCCCATCCGGACGACGAGTCCATCGGGACCGGGGCGACCATGGCCAAGTACGCCGCCGAGGGCGCCCACGTCTGTCTCGTCACCTGCACCCTGGGCGAGGAGGGCGAGGTGATCCCGGAGGAGCTGCGCCACCTGGCCTCCGACAAGGAGGACAGCCTCGGCGAGTACCGGATCGGGGAGCTGGCGGCGGCGTGCGCGGCGCTCGGCGTCCGCGACCACCGCTTCCTCGGCGGCGCGGGCCGCTGGCGCGACTCCGGCATGATGGGCGCGCCCACCAACGACGACCCGCGCTGCTTCTGGCGGGCGGACGTCGACACCGCCGCCGCCGACCTCGTCCCGGTGATCCGGGAGGTCCGGCCGCAGGTGATCGTCACCTACGACGAGCGCGGCAACTACGGGCACCCCGACCACATCCAGGCGCACCGCGTCGCGTGGCGGGCCTTCGAGCTGGCCGCCGACCCGTCGTTCACGGAGGGCGGTGAGCCGTGGCGGGCCGCCAAGTTCTACGCCTACGCCACCCCGCGCACCGTCCTCGCGCGGGCGATCGCGGTGATGCGGGAGGCGAAGCTGCCGTTCGCGCGCGTCGCCGGGCTGGACGAGCTCGGCTCCGGCGTGCCCGACGGGCAGGTCACCACGGTGGTGGACGCCCGCGCGCACCTGCCCGCCAAGCTCGCCGCGCTGCGCGCCCACCGCACCCAGATCGTCGTGGCGCCCGACCAGGTCGGCCCGTTCTTCGCGCTGTCGAACAACCTGGGGCAGCAGGCGTTCGGCACCGAGTACTACATCCTCCAGGCCGGCGAGCAGGGCCCGGTCGGCCCCGGCCGCCGCGAGCGCGACCTGTTCGCGGGCCTCGCCGAGCAGGGCCCCGGCGACGACGCCTGACCGCCGCGGGACCCGCGGCCGGTAGCCTGAATCCGTGCACAAGGACGACGACGAGGCGCGGGTGAGCCTCGCCAAGGACGGCCCCCCGGCGGACGGTGCGGCGGGCGCGTCCCTCGCGCGGGAGCCCCGCGCCGAGGGCCCGCTGGACGCGTTCGTGTCCGGCGCCGCCTACGCCGCGCTCGCCCTGCTCGGCGCGGTCTTCGGCGTGGTCGGCTCGTTCAGCCAGGACTGGACGCTCGGCCCGGTCCCGGTCGCCGCGATCGTCCTGGTCGCGCTGGTCTTCGCGATGGCCCGGCTGGCCGGGCACGGGATGGGCGGCCGGCTCGGCGCGACGGTCCCGGCGGTGGTGTGGGGCGTGGTCGTGTTCGTCCTGTCGATGCGCCGCGGCGAGGGCGACCTCGTCATCCCCGGCACCCTCCCGGGATACCTGTTCATCGTCGGCGGCATGCTCGCCGCGGTCGCCGGCATCATGACGGTGCCGCCGGCCCGCCCGCCGGGCGACTGGCTGCTCGGCAGGGCGGGCCGGGTCCGCGACTAGCGGTTCCGGCCGGGGCCGGCGGTCCCGGTCAGGACGCCATCGGGGCGGGCTCTGCGTCGAGCCGCGGCATGGCCGTGTTGTCCTTGTGCCCCTTCAGGGTGAGGCACGCGGCCGCGCTGAGCAGGATCACGACGATCGGCAGCCACATCGTCGGCTTCATCGCGTGCACGAAGCCGTGCGAGAAGACCTGCCCGGCCAGCTCGTGGACGCGGTGCGCGACGTTCGGCGGGATGCCCGGCGGGAGCTGCTGCTTCGCGCCGCTCTGGCCCGCGCCGACCTCCAGGCCGCTCTTGGCCGCGTTGGCGAACCCCTGCACGAACCCGGGGCGCACGTCGGCGGGCAGCGCCGCCGAGCGGGTCGCGGCCTCGTCCCGCAGCGAGGAGGCGAGCTGGTTCTGCAGGACGGCGCCGACCGCCGCGCTGCCGAGCACCGACCCGACCTGCCGGATCGTGTTGTTGACGCCGGACGCGGCGCCCGCGAGGCGCGGCGGGACGTTCCGGGTCGCCTCGGTGGCCATCGGCGCGAACACGCCGCCGATGCCGATGCCGGACACGACGAGCGCGGGGATGAACGCCTTCCAGTCCGTCCCGACCTCGGCGGCGAGGACGATCCACACCATCCCGGCGCCGTAGAGGGTGAGGCCGCCCATCAGGATGAACTTGCCGCCGATCCGGTCCGAGAGCCGGCCCGCGACGGGGGCGAGGAACATCGACACCAGCGACGACGGCGCCATGACGAGCCCGGCCTTGAGGGCGCTGAAGCCCAGCACCGACTGCAGGTAGATCGTCATCGGCAGGAACATGCCGACCATGCCGACCGAGACGGCCGCGCCGACGAGGTTCAGCACGGTGAAGTTGCGGTCCTTGAACAGGGAGAACGGGACGAGCGGCTCGCCGTCCTGGCGGGACCGCTGCTGCACGACGAAGATCACGAACAGGGCGAGCCCGGCGCCGATCAGGCCCCAGATGCCCGCGTTCCACTCGTACTTCTGGCCCTCGGTGAGCGCGAACGTGAGGCAGAACAGGGCGGCGGACGCCAGCAGCACGCCGACGATGTCGAACCGGTGCCGGACGCCGGGGGTGCGGCCGGGCAGGATCGGCACCGCCATGGCCAGCACCAGGATCCCGATGGGCAGGTTCACGAAGAAGATCCAGCGCCAGTCGAGGCTGGTGACGAGCAGCCCGCCGATCGTCGGGCCGGCGATCGTGGAGACCCCGGCGACCGCGCCCCACACGCCGAGCGCGGCGCCGCGCCGCTCCGGCGGGAACACCCCGATGATGATCGACATGGTCTGCGGCATCAGCAGCGCGGCGCCGAGGCCCTGCACGGCGCGGGCGGCGATCAGCTGCGTGGGGTCCTGCGCGATCCCGCACGCGAGGCTGGCCACCGTGAACAGCGCGACCCCGGAGATGAACAGGTTCTTCTTGCCCCACAGGTCGCCGAGGCGGCCCGCGGTGATGAGCAGCACCGCCAGCACCAGGATGTAGGCGTTGACGACCCACAGCACCTCGTCCAGCGAGGCGTGCAGCTTGTCGGTCATGCTCGGGATCGCGATGTTCACGATCGTCAGGTCGAGCAGGGTCATGAAGAATCCGAGGGAGAGCGTCAGCAGGATCGCCCAGGGATTTCCGCGCCATTTGCTCATGGGGCCCCCTTGTCGTCGTGGCGTGGTGGTCGGGGGCGCGGGTGGCAGCGGATCTGCCCCTCGTCGTCCCTCCAGGTGAGGCGGCCGGAATCCAGGTCGTCGACCAGGCCCCGCACGTGGTCGAGTTCGCCGCGCAGCCGGGCGATCTGCCACTCCTGGTCGAGCAGTTTGTAACGCTCCAGGCCCTGCTTGAGGAGCGCGTCGTGCGCCGTCTGGTGCGCGGCCAGCGCCGCCTCCAGCGCGACCGTGCGGCTGCGCAGCAGCCGGGCGGCCTCCCCCTCCGACAGCAGGTTGATGAACGCCAGCCCGGTGCCGAACAGCGGGAACTCCTCGGCGGGGTGGCGCAGCAGCTCGGCGAGCCGCATCTGCGCGGCGTCCCGCCCGGCGGCGGTCACCGCGTAGATGGTGCGCTCGGGCCGGCGGCCCTCCCGGCTCGTCTCCAGCGGCTCGATCAGCCCGGCCGCGGCGAGCCGCTCCACCGAGTGGTACAGCGACCCGTGGGTGATCTTGACGGCCTGGTCGTAGGCGTGGTCGCGGATGCGCTGCTGCATCTCGTACGGGTGCATCGGGCTGTCGCAGAGCATCCGCAGCACGGTCAGCGCGAGCGGTGTCAGCGGTCGGGACATGGTTCCGGCCCTATGGTCGATTCCGATTAGTCCAGACAGACTAATCCAACCGGACCGAACTCGTCACCTTGACCGCGAAGCCGGACATGTCCGTGCAGGTCCGTACCGTTCGGAGGGGCGGTCAGCGCACGGCGTCCACCGAGTTGGCCGCGCCGTTGCGGGCGACGTAGTCGCCGACCGTGTCGTCGCGGACGGCGGTGAACAGGGCCCGCACGCCATCATCGTTCAGGAGTACGACACTCTGCCCGTCCCGTTCGGCGGGCCTGTCGACCGGGGCGGTCAGGTACTCCACCAGCGAGGTCTTGAGGAGCCGGTGCGCGAGCCCGCGCAGCGTCCCGGCGGTGACCGAGTCGTCCACGGTCACCGCGCCGGTCACGGCCCGGACGAACCGGTCGATCTTGATCGGGTTACGGGTGTCGAGGGCCTTGGCCGCGAGCGCGTGCAGGAACGCCTGCTGCCGCTTGATGCGGTCGAGGTCGCCGTCCGGCAGGTTCCACCGCTGCCGGACGAAGTCGAGCGCCTCGACGCCGTTCAGGTGCTGGCTCCCCGCCTTCCACCGGCGCTCGTGCATCGGGTCGTAGGTGTCCTTGGTGATGGTGACGTCCACGCCGCCGAGCGCGTCGGTCATCTTCACGAACCCGCCGAAGTCGAGCGCGGCGTAGTGGTCGACGCGCACGCCGCTGAGCCGCTCCACGGTGCGGATCAGCAGCGAGGGCCCGCCGTAGGCGAACGCCGCGTTGATCTTCGTGGTGCCGTGCCCGGGGACCGGCACCCAGCCGTCCCGGGGGATGGAGATCAGCGACACCCGGTCGCCGCGCCCGGACAGGTGCACCAGCATGATCGTGTCGGCGCGGGCGCCCATTGACGGGATGTCCGCGCGCCGGTCGGAGCCGATCAGCAGCCAGTTCTCGCCGCGCCCGGTGGACGCCGGGCGGCCCGCCCCGCTGGGCAGCGCCCCGGCGACCCGCCCGACCTCCCCGTTGTAGGCCCGTTGCAGCAGGTAGAGGCCGCCCGCGAGCAGTATCAGGACGCCCACCGCGAGCCCGCCGCAACCGATGGCGACCCGGCGCCGGCTCGTGTTCCGCAACAGCATGCCGCCCACCCTGCCGCCGCGGGCGCCGCGCGCCGCGCCGCCGGGCGGGCGGGGGCCAACTCTTTGACGACTCGCGGGTTTTGCGTTAGCCGGGCGAGACGCCGCCGGGCGCCGTTGACCGGCGGCGTCTCGGGCCGTGGGGACCGCGCGCCCGCGCGCGGTGCTGCTAGCCCTTGAGGGCGATCTCCAGCTGGTCGAGGGCCCAGTCGAGGTCGTCGCGCTCGATGACCAGCGGCGGCGCGAGGCGCAGCGTGGTCTCGTGGGTCTCCTTGGCGAGGACGCCGAGGTCCATGAGCCGCTCGCTGACCGGGCGGGCCGGGCCGGCCAGCTCGACGCCCGCCCACAGCCCGCGCCCGCGCACCTCGCGGACGAGGTCGCCGGGCAGCCGGCCGAGCCGGTCGTGCAGGTGCGCGCCGAGCGTGCGGGAGCGCTCCTGGTACTCGCCGGTCTTCAGGATCGCGATGACCTCGCGGCCGATCGCGCAGGCGAGCGGGTTGCCGCCGAACGTCGAGCCGTGCTGGCCGGGCTTGAACACGCCGAGCACGTCGCGGTCGGCGACGACGGCGGACACCGGCATGATGCCGCCGCCGAGGGCCTTGCCGAGGATGTAGACGTCCGGCACGACGCCCTCGTGCTCGACGGCGAACGTGGTGCCGGTGCGGCCGAGGCCGGACTGGATCTCGTCCGCGATCATCAGCGTGCCGTTGGCGGTGCACAGCTCCCGCACCGCGCGCAGGAACCCGCTCGGCGGGACGTTCACGCCGGCCTCGCCCTGGATCGGCTCGATCAGCACGCCGACGGTGTGCTCGTCCATCGCGGCCTTGAGCGCCGCGACGTCCCCGTACGGGACGGTCCGGAAGCCCGGCGTGTAGGGGCCGTAGGAGTCGCGGGCGTCGGGGTCGGTGGAGAAGCTGATGATCGTGGTGGTGCGGCCGTGGAAGTTGCCCTCGAACGTGATGATGTTCGCCTGGCCGGCCGGGACGCCCTTGACCTCGTAGCCCCACTTGCGGGCGGTCTTCAGCGCGGTCTCGACGGCCTCGGCGCCGCTGTTCATCGGCAGCACCATGTCCTTGCCGCACAGCTCGGCCAGCTCGCTGACGAACGGGCCGAACTGGTCGTGGTCGAAGGCGCGGCTGACCAGCGTGACGCGGTCGAGCTGCCGGCGGGCGGCGTCCGCGAGGCGGGGGTTGCGGTGCCCGAAGTTGACCGCGGAGTAGGCGGCCAGCATGTCGAGGTAGCGGCGGCCCTCGGCATCGGTCAGCCAGGCGCCGTCCGCCTCGGCGACCACGATGGGAAGGGGATGGTAGTTGTGCGCGCTGTGGTCCTCGGACATCGCTCGCAGCTGGTCGGTTTGCGTCACGACGCTCCTTCGCGGCTCGGCCCGGCCGGTCGGGCCGGGGCATGGCTGGACACCGGACGAAGGGTCCGGTGCCGAGGGGAGGGCCGGGCGGGGTCCGGGTGGCCGCCGGTCCACTTCCCAGCGTATGTTCGGAAATGACCGCCGACCAATGACGAAAACCGACTTCGGGGGTGTTATTTGTTGCGTCTTGACGACCTGGACCGTCGAATCGTTGCGCGACTCCTGGAGGACGGGCGCGCCTCGTACGCGCAGATCGGGGACAAGGTCGGGCTGTCGGCCCCGGCGGTGAAACGGCGGGTCGACCGGCTGCGCGCGGACGGTGTGATCAACGGTTTCGCGGCGGTCGTCGACCCGGCCGCGCTCGGCTGGACGACCGAGGCGTTCATCGAGATCTTCTGCACCGGCGCGACGTCCCCGGAGCAGATCTACTCCAGCGTGCGCGGCCACCCGGAGGTCGTCGCGGCGTACACGATCAGCGGGGACGCCAGCGCGCTCGTGCACGTGCGGGCGCGCGACATCCAGCATCTGGAGCAGGCCCTCGAACGGCTGCGCCGGGAGGACAACATCACCGCGACCAAGACGGCGATCGTGCTGTCCCGGCTGATCGGCCGGCCGACCGACGCGCCGTCCGGCGGTCCGGTTACCGAGCAGTAGGCTGCCGTCATGGACTTCGCGACCGCTGACCTCATCGACGACTTCGGGGCCGAGCTGCGCAGCTGCGAGACCCAGTTCCGGCAGTACGGCGGCCGGACGGCGTTCGCCGGCCCGGTCTCGACCGTGCGCTGCCACCGCGACAACGGCCTGGTGAAGAAGCTGCTCAACACGCCGGGCGGGGGCCGGGTGCTGGTCGTGGACGGCGCCGGCTCGCTGGCGTCCGCGCTGATGGGCGACATGATCGCGGCGGCGGCGGTGGCGAACGGCTGGTCCGGCGTGGTGATCAACGGCGCGGTGCGGGACGTGGCGGCGCTGCGCGCGCTGGACCTCGGCGCGAAGGCGCTCGGCTCGAACCCGCGCAAGAGCGCCAAGGACGGCGCCGGCGAGGTGGACGTCCCGGTGTCGTTCGGCGGCGTGGAGTTCCGCCCCGGCGACTGGCTCTACAGCGACGAGGACGGCATCGTGGTCGCGGAGCGCGAACTTCCGCGCTGACCTGCGCGCATCGCGCGACATGACACGCTATTCGGTACAAGATCGGCTAAATCGGCCCTAGCCGGTCGGAAGCGTGTGGTCTTTCCTGCTCTCAGCAACCACCAGAGGTAGGGGAGACATGCGCGTCAAACAGATGCTGCTGGTACCCGCTTCGGCGCTGCTGCTGGTCGCGGGGCTCGCCGCCGTCCCGGCCGCCGCGCAGGCGAAGCCGCCGATCCCGAACGAGACCGCGAACCCCTGGCAGATGCGGCACTGGCCGCAGACGCAGCCGTGGCAGCGCGAGCAGCCGTCCGCCCGCACGTTCGCGGCGGGCGCCCCGCGCCCCATCGACCCGCAGAACTACGAGCTTCCCGACACGATGACCTGGGACGACTACAAGCGCATCCCCGGCACGTCGTGGGCGGACCCGTCCCGCAAGGGGTCGGTGGAGAACTTCAACGTCGCGATCGTCCTCGTCGACTACCCGAACCAGCCGTTCGAGGTCACGCAGCCGCAGAACTCCTCCGTCTTCGGCAACCCGGTGAAGGTCGGCGACGTCCCGCGCGAGGGGGTCGCGAAGTTCTACCAGGACCTGCTCAACAAGCCGCAGGAGCTGAACCACGGCCACACCCTCCACGAGTACTGGATGGAGGACTCCGGCGGCAGGTACGGGGTCGACCTCACCGGGTTCGGCGCCTACCGGATGCCCGCCAAGGACCACGAGTACGGCGTCGACCGCATGCAGGGCGGCACCGGCTGTCCCGCCGGCGACACGTGCAACCGCGACCTGCGGGCCGACGCCCGCGCCGCGTGGGTCGCCGACGTCGGCGAGGAGACCGCGAAGAAGTACGACTTCGTGTTCTTCCTCAGCGCCGGGCAGGACGAGTCGTCCACCTGGCAGGAGTTCGGCGAGATGAAGTTCACCGCCAAGGAGGACGTCCCGCCCGAATGGGGTCCGGGTGACCCGGGCCTGACGAACTGGGTGAAGACCCGGTACGTCCCGTGGACGTCCTGGCAGGCGGGCTCCACGCTCTGGCCGAACGCCATCTTCGGCGTCTCCTCCACCCAGGCGGAGAGCTCCGGCATGTCGGTCTACGCCCACGAGTTCAGCCACATCCTGGGCATCGGCGACAACTACAACAACCCGTACAGCGACCCGCCGCGCCGCGCCTACAGCGGCCCGTGGGACATGCTGAGCCGCGGCACGTTCAACGGGCCGGGCGGCCCGCACAGCCGCTGGACGATCCCCGCGACGGGCGGCGGCTCCATGGGCGCCCAGCACATGCTCCGCAACAAGATGAAGCTCGGCATGGTGAACCCCGACAACGTGCTGCAGCTCAGCCGGGAGGCGCTCGCCTCGTCCGGCATGGTCGTCGCGCAGGTGACGGCCCGGGCGGTCGACCCCGGGAAGAACGGCCTCGCCGGCATCAACGTGAAGCTCGGCGCGGGCGGCGACAAGAGCCCCGGCTGCGACACCGGCACGGACCCGCTCTGCGACGACGGCGGGTACGACAACTACACCCTCGAGGTCGTCGACCGGATGGGCACCGACTCCTTCACCCCCGACTCCGGCGTGCTGCTGGCGAAGACGAAGGACGAGGACGACGCCCCGTTCATCTGGGTCAAGGACGCCAACCCGCAGGACATCGACAAGGTCGACTTCGTCCGCCCGGACGGCACCCCGGTGAAGATGACGATCGGCGACTACCGGCAGCTGTCGGACGCCCTGTACCACGCGGGCACCGGCTCCGGCAGCGAGTACGAGTACGTGGACGAGGCCAACCGGCTGCACTTCTACGTCCTGAACCTGAAGCGCGACCGGCGCGGCGTCCTGTCCTACACGGTCGCGGTCAGCTCGCTCGACGGCGCCGGCCCGCAGCGGCGCGGCGTGAAGGTCGACTCGGGCCGCGCCCGGCCGGCCGGCGCCGGCTGGACGAAGTGCACGCTGACGCTCCGCAACACCGGCCGCGGCGGCGCCGGCCGCCACGGCTCGGACGTGTTCCGGCTGAAGGCGGACGTGACCGGCGACGGCTGGACGACGTGGCTGCCGAACGAGCTGGCCACCGCGCAGGCGGGCGGCCGGACCGGTGTCGAGGTGTGGGCGAAGCCCGGCCCCGGCGCGTCCCGGCACGCGCGGCTGCGGCTGACCGGGACCTCGGAGAGCGACCCGTCGAAGTCGGACTCGGGGACCTGCGCGCTGCGCTGATCCCCTGAGCGGGACGGCCCCGGCGGCGGGGCCGTCCCGCCCCTGCGCGCGCGGCGGCGTAAATAGAAATTGCCCATTGCGAAAGGTGCGGCCGCCTTTACCCCGACCCGGACGCGGCAACGTTGCGGAACGTGATGATCATGCAACGCACGGCGACCGGGACGGGGTTGGCGGCCGTCGCCGCTCTGGTGGCCGGTGTCCCGACGGTCGCACTGGCAGCCGCCGTACCCGCCTCCGAGGCGGCTTCCCCGACGACGACGGCGGCTGCGGCCACCGCGAAGGCCCCGGCCGCTCTCGATCCCCGCGACTTCGAGCTGCGCCGGGGCTCCTCCCTCGTCGCGCCGATCCTGGCGCTCGACCGCAGGCTGCGCAGCACCGGCGTGGACGGAGTGATCCGATCGTCCGGGCAGCAGAAGCTGGGCCGCGGCTGCGGCGGTCCGGCCGGGGTGCCCGCGGGCTCGCTCGTGTACTGCTTCAACCGGGCCGACACCGCCACGAAGGCGTGGGTTCCGCAGGGCGTCACGACCGCGTCGGACGCGTCCGCCGGTGAGCGGTCACCGGGCGGCGGCAGGCCGATCCTGGTGTCGTGGCACAACGGCGGCAAGGTCAGGGTCACCTTCGTCAACCCCGACCGGCGCACCTACCGGCACGTCCTGCTCGTCGAACCGGCGATGCGGGGCGGGCGCGCCACCTTCAGCGACGTCGGCATCCACGCCGGCGGGATCGCCTGGTACGGCGACATCCTGTACGTGGCCGACACCCGCCACGGCCTGCGCATGTTCGACATGCGGCGGATCTACGACCTGAGCAAGAGCGGGGCGGGCTCCACCGGCCACGCGGGCCGGATCGGGCTGCACAACGGCAAGTACTACGGGCACGGGTTCCGCTACGTCCTCCCGCAGACGGGCAGTTGGCGGTTCGCCCGCGGCAAGGTCGGCCGCACGTGCCGGGGCTCCGGCCCGCCGCGCATGTCGTGGATCTCCGTCGACCGCACCGACCTGCCGCACGTCCTGGCCGGGGGCGAGTACTGCCGCCCGAACTGGGCGCGGGGACGGGTGGTGACCTGGCGGCTGGAGGCGCTCGCCGGCGGCGGGAACGTCCGCCCCACCGGCGGAGCTGAGCTGCCCGCCGACCGGATCCAGGGCGCCGTCAGGACGAACGGCCGCTGGTGGTTCTCCCAGAGCCGGGGGCACGAGCGCGGCCGGCTCCTCACGGCCCGCTACGCCGGCTCCGGCTGGGGCAGGGTGCAGCGCTACGCGTCCTCCCGCGGCCCCGAGGACCTGTCCTGCCAGCGCGGCGCGCACCGCATCTGGACGGTCGCGGAGTACGCCGCCAAGCGCGCGCTGTGGAGCTTCGGCGCCGACTCCTGCGCCTGACCGGGTCACGCGTTCACCGACGTCCGGGCCCGTGCGGCGTCCTTGACGGGGCGCCGCCGGGCCTGGCCCAGCGCGATCGCACCCAGCGCGGCGATGCCCAGCGCCGCACCGATCCAGGCCGTGGCCGGGTAGCCCATCCCTGCGTCGAGCGCGAGGCCGCCGAGCCAGGGCCCGACGGTGATGCCGATGTTGAACGCCACCACGTTCCCGGCGGCCACCAGTGTCGCCGCGCCGTCCACCATCCCGAATGCCCGCGTGTTCAGTGTCGGATTCGTGGCGAACCCGACGAACCCCAGCAGGAACACCAGAGCCACCACCGGGACGGGAGACTCCGCCGTCAGCGCCAGTAGCACGGACACGACCGTGAGCCCCGCGAACCCCGCGTACAGGGTCGGGACGGCCCGCGTGTCGGCGGTCCGCCCGCCGGCCGTGATCCCGATGAGCGCGCCGATGCCGTAGAGGGCGAGGACGCCAGGCACCCATGCCTCCGCGATCCCCGTCGTCTCCGTCAGCAGCGCGCCGAGGTAGCCGAACGTGACGAGGAGCCCGCTCGTCGCCAGCGCGGTCGTCCCGTACAGCAGCCACAGCCGGGGGACGGCCACCGCGCGCAGTTCGGCACGGACGCGGGGCGCCGCGCCGCCCGTGCGGCCGGCGGGGATCGTCGCGGCCACCCCGGCCATCGCGACCGCCGACATCGCCGCCACCGCCCAGAACGCCGCCCGCCAGCCGAGGTGCTGGCCGATCATCGTCCCGGCGGGCAGCCCCACGATCGCCGCCACCGTGAGGCCGCCCGCGACGACCCCCATCGCCCTTCCGCGCGCGTTCTGCGGGACGAGCGCGACCGCCGTCGCCGCCGCCACCGCCCAGAACCCTGCGTAGACGAAGGCGCCCACGATCCGCATCGCGAACAGGAGCCAGTAGCCGGGGGCCAGGGCGCTGACGGCGTGCGTCAGGACGAACACCGCGAGGAACGCCAGCATCGTCCGCCGGTGCGGCCACCGCAGCGTCAGCACCGCCAGGACCGGGGCGCCGGCCAGCATCCCGATCGCGAACGCGGAGATCAGCAGCCCCGCGTCGGGCACCGACACCCCGAGGTCGGCGGCCATCTCCGGCAGCAGGCCCGCGAGCATCAGCTCCGAGGTCCCCTGGGCGAAGATCGCCATCCCCAGCACGTACACGGCCAGTGGCATCGCTGCCCCTCCCACAGTTTTAGATAGACCAGTACAAAATTGGGGCGGAAGAAAGGGCGGCCCGGAGCCGCCCTCGTCTCAGATGGAGTTCATGGCCGTGTCGGCGATGCTCCGCAGCGTCGCCCGGTCGGCGCCGCCGCGCGCGGCGACCTGGATGCCGCTCACCGTCGCGATCACGAAGTGCGTCAGTGCCGCCGCGTCCCGGTCCCGGTCGATCTCGCCGGTGCGGATGCCGTCCTCGATGCCGGACTTCAGCAGCTCGAAGCGGCGCCGCCGGTCCCGGTCGAGCCGCTGGGCGATGTCGGGGTCATGCGGCCCGAGCTCGACCGTCGCGTTCACGACCAGGCATCCGGCCGGGTCGCCGGCGTCCGGCTCGACGGCCCACTCCAGCACCGTCCGCAGCTTCTCCCGCACGGGCTTGGCGTCGTCCTCCATCAGTTCGGCGAGGCGGCCCGTCCGGTGGTGCATGTAGTGCGCCAGCGCTTTGACGTACAGGTCGCGCTTGCTGGCGAACGTGTTGTAGATGCTGCTGCGTCCGAGACCGGTCGCCTCGCACAGCTCCTGCGTGGAGGTCGCCTCGTAGCCGTCCGCCCAGAAGGCCAGCATGGCCGCCTGGACGGCCCGCTCTTCCTCGAACTTCCTCGGCCGCCCCATGCCCGTAGGCTAACACTTTATGTATCGGTCGGTCCAATATCGTTCAGAGGACGGACGCGACCTGGACGAACCGGCTCTCGTACCCCTGGCTGAGCACCCCGCGCCCGGGGACGCGCTCGGCCGGCGTGGGCCCGCCCATCAGCAGGGCCGCGCACACCTGCGGGTGGAGCTCGTCGAGCAGCGAATCGAGCCCGCCGGACCGCCTCCGCTCCGTGCGGGCGACGACGAGGTGGAGGCGCCCCCCGCCGAGGTGCGGCCCGAGCGGCTGGAACAGCCCGCGGTCCAGCAGGCCCTGGTCGTCCACGAGCAGGTAGAACTCCTCGGCGGGCGACCTCTCCAGGCGCCCGAGGAGCCTGTCGATCAGTGACCGGACCTGCGACGACGTGGCGGCGTACTCACCGGAGGAGATGCGGGGCCGGCCCGGCAGCCGGAAGTCCATGTCGTTCAGCCCGCCGCTCGGATCGATGACGTACGGTTCCTCCCCGCCGGAGCTGAGGGCGTCGAAGACGAGGTACAGCACGTTGGTCTTGCCGGAGCCGGGCGGGCCGACCACGGTGAAGTGCGGCACCTCCCGGAAGTCGAGCACGGCCGGGGCCTCGGTGCCGTACTCGACGCCGATGGGGATGCGCCCGTGCGACGCCATCGCGAGTTCGCCGCGCGGCAGGTACTCCGGCAGCGGGGACACGTGCCCGCCCCACTCCACCGGGGCGATCATGCTGAACCGGTCGGCGGTGGCGGGCGGCAGCAGGGTGAGCACGGCGCGCATGGCCGGAACCCGCCCGCACAGGATGATCAGCGGGTCGTCGTCCCGCACGGCCAGGTTGACGATCTCCTTGAGGACCGCCTCGCTCGTCGGGCCGTTCTCCGCGCTCACCAGGGCGTCCGCGTCCCGCACGAGCAGCACCCCGCCCACGGGCTCATGGGCGAGCCAGGAGCCGGGCGTGTCACGGTCGCCCGAGTCCTGCCCCACCAGCAGGCGCCAGGACGTCGTGGTCACGCGCCCGTGCGGCAGACCGTGCCGGGCGGCGAGCTGTTCGCCGCACCACTCCGCGGCCGCCAGCTTCTCCGGCCCGTAGGGGCCGCAGAACACCAGATGGCCGCCCCCGAGAGCGCCGCCGAGCAGTGCCTTGATCGATTCGCCGGGCTCCTGCGCGGCCGGGGGCTCCGCCTCGCCGGCACGGTTGCGGAACGTCCGCGCGTCGGCGGGGGGTGGCATGCGTTCGCGTGTCCGGCGGACGAAGTCCTCGACGGCGGGCGCGGGCGGTTCGTCGGCCACGGTGAAGCGGCGCGGAGCAGCGGTGCCCGCGCGGAGGTAGGCCGTCCGCTCGCCGGTGAACGGCAGGGACGGGCGTCCGAGGACGCGCCGGAGCACGGCGGGCGGTTGCTCGCTCGCGGTGACCCGCCAGCCGAGGAGGGGCAGGAAGCGGTCCCAGACCGTCGTGTCCTCGACGGTCGACGAGCCGACCAGGAGCTGGACGCCGAGCGCCGCGCCCTTCTGGGCCGCGGTGAGCAGCGCCTCGGCCGCCTCGGGCCTGCTGGACGGGAAGGTCAGCGACACGTCGGCGAAGACGACGAGGCCCGGGGGATCGGCCGCGACCCCGCTCGCACGGGCCTCGATCTCCGCCGCCAGGAAGCCGGTGAACCGCCGGAGGCGGTCCGGCGATCCGAGCAGTTCCTCCTCGGAGTACCGGACGTGCGGGAGGTCGAGCGGCTCTCCGAGCGGATGCTCGCCGAGCCCCGCGAAGGCGAAGGTGAGATCGCTCGGCGCGTAGGCCGCGGCGAGCGCGAAGGCGATCGCGCGGAGGACGCGGCGCCGCGCCTCGGTGTCGCCGACGATCAGGCCGTGGGGGATTCCGGCGGAGATGTCGAGCGGGTGGAGGGTGACGACCTCGCCGTCATCGTCATACCCGATGCCGGGGCTCCGCGGCTCGGACGCGGGGAGCGCCCACGTCTCGTGGAACATGCCGCTGGGGCCGCCGCCGTTCAGCCGGAGGACGTCGAACCTGGGCGCGGCCTCGGGCGCCGGGGGGTCCGCCGGGTCCAGGGACCCGGGGAGCGGGTCCACCTGCGGGGCGCGCCGGCGGATCGCCTCCAGGATGGAGAAGGCGGCGTCCGGGGAGACGCGCGCCGGCCGGAACTCCTGGCGGAACTGCCCTCCGGTCGGGAGCCTCATCGACATCTCGTGGTCGCGCGCGTCGGCCTGCCAGGTCGTGAGCTCGGCCGCCCAGACGGGGAGGCGGGCATCGTCCGGCAGGCAGAAGATGAAGCGGATCCCCTGGTCGGCGCCCTCCCTGCAGAGCGAGGTGAGGGAGCCGAGGAGATCGGGGCCCGAGTCGACGAGGTCGGCGGCGTCGTCGATGACCACGACGAGTGCGGGGAGCGGGTCGAGCGTGCGTCCCCGGGCCAGGCCCGTCTGGTATTCGTCCCACGTGGCGACACCGGCGGCCCTGAGGAGTGCCTGGCGGCGCCTCCGCTCGGTGCCGAGGATCTGCGGGAGCGACGCGTTCGCCGAATCGGGGAGGGCCGAGGCCGTGTGCGGGAGTTCCACCAGCTCGGCGAACGCGGATGCCTGCGAGACGTTGCCGAACGCCAGGTTCACGAGTTCGGGCGCGTGGGTGAGGGTGAGGCTGAACACAATCGTCCGCAGCAGCGCGTCGCGGGCGGGGCGCGGGCCGATGATCAGGCCGTGCGGGAGGTCGGGGCGTCCGCTGAGGAGGTCCAGCGAGAACCAGCCGCCGTCGCCGATCGCGCCGATGAGCGTCTTGCGGGACGGGCCGTGCCAGAACCGGGCGATCAGCTCGTCGGGCGAGGCGCCGAAGAGTTCCAGCAGGTCGGGCGCGCGAGCAGGGGTCGGGGCCGGGGCGGGCCCCGGGGCGAGGTGGGTGCGGGTCTCGGGGGTGACGAGGGCGAAGTGGTCGGTGTCGGCGGTGAGGCTGACGGGGCCGCCGTCGGCGGGGAGCAGCGCGCGGAACGTCTCGGCGGCGGTGCCGGCGCGGCGTTCGATCTCGGCGGAGACGGCTTCGAGGACGCGCCGCGTGTGCAGCGCCTCCGGGCGCGGGAGCGTGTCGAGGAGGGCCTCGCGGGCGCCCGGCACGAACTCGTAGCGGACGTCGCCCGCCGGGCGCAGCAGGCCGCTGAGCAGGACTTCCGCGAGCTGGCCCGGCCCGGAGCCGCCGAGGATGCGGTGCTGGATGAGCCGCATCACCGGCAGGGACGGGTCGGACACGGCGACGTGCGCGGCGAGTTCGGCGGCGTCCGGGGAGGCCGTTGCCAGGAAGCGGCGGACGCGTTCGCCGATCGGCAGTTCGCGCTCGCGGCCTACGGGCGCCGCGCCGGACGGGCGGGCGGGCAGCGCCGCGACGGCGGCGGGCTGCGGACCGGTACCGGCGACGAGCCGGGCCCAGGCGGCGAACCAGCGCGGCGCCGCCTCCAGCACCGGGACGGGCACGCCCGGCGGCGTCGCGCCGTCGTGCGGGGTGAAGCGCAGGTCGGTGTTCGGGGCGCCGGGCCGGGGGAGGACCGCGAGGCCGGGGACGGCCGGTGCGGCGGTGCGGCGCCACAGGCGTTCGGCGAGCGGCTGGAGGATCGCGGTCGGCCCGGCCTGCGCCCAGCGGCGGACGGCGCGCGCGGCGTGCCCGCTCCACCAGTGCGGGCCGGAGCAGTCGCTCAGCACGAGCACGGCGTGGCGGCCCGACGCGTCCAGCAGGGTGCCCGGGTCCTGGGGCGGGGCGCCGGGGGACGAGGCGACGCGGCCGGTCTTGTCCAGGTAGGAGACGTGGACGTTCTGGAAGGCGCCCTGGCGGATCAGCGCCTCGGTCAGCTCGCGGGCGAGGGGCTGCCAGAGCCGCATCGTCGGCCCGGTGTCGACGACGAGGCCGAGCGTGAGCCACCGCTCGGACGACGGGACGAGCACCGGCGCCCACAGGCGGGTGTCGGCGATGCGCGCGGCGGTCGCCTCCTCGTCCAGTTCGCGGCGGTGCCGGGACGGGACGCGGCGCTTCAGCGGGCGCAGCGCGCGCTGCACGCCGAGGGCGTCCGCCAGCATCGGCGCCGTCGGGACGAGCACCTCCGCCGCCGAGCCGGCCGGTTCCGCGCCGGGGCCGGGCCGCGGGTGGAGGCCGGTCAGCGGCTCCGGCGCGGGCGGCGGCGACGGGGCGGCCGGGGGCGGCGGCGCCGGGGGCTCCGCCGGCGGTTCGGCCGCGACGGGCGGGGCGGCCGGCGGGGCCGGGGAGGGCTCCTCCTCGGCGGGGGCGAGGTGGCAGGCGAGCCACAGCATCTCGCTCAGCTCGCGGGCGTCCGGCGGCGGCCCGGTCGCCGCCAGGGCCGCGCGGAGCCGGTCGATCCCGCTCATGCGTCGTCGTCGATCGGCCCGGTCAGGTACGGCATGATCCGGTCGGCGAGGGCGTGCCGGTCGCCGGCGTCGGCGTGGCGGCACAGGTAGACGGCGTTGAGCAGCTGGTCGGTGGCGAGCGTCCCGGACGAGGACCGGTCGAGGAACCGGCGGACGAGGTCGTCGCTCCGCTCGGCGAGCGGCCCGAGATGCTCCCGGACGATCGCGGCGAGCTCCGCCTCCCCGGACGGCTGCCGCAGTTCGACGGTGACGCAGCGGCGCAGGAACGCGGGCGGGAACTCGCGCTCGCCGTTGCTGGTCAGCACGATGAACGGGAACGCGTTGCAGCGGACGGTCCCGCCGGTGACGGTGACCCGGGCGCCGGGCCCGTCGGCGGTCATGACCTCGGCGGACGGGTCGGCCCGCCGGGTCAGCTCGGGCAGCTCGTACTCGCCCTTCTCGAAGATCGTGAGGAGGTCGTTGGGCAGGTCGATGTCGCTCTTGTCGATCTCGTCGACCAGCAGGACGCGCGGGCGCCTGTAGGGGAGCAGGGCGGTGCCGAGCGGGCCGAGCCGGATGAAGCGGCCGATGTCGTCGTCGGCGGGCATGTCGTCGCGTCCAGCGGCGTACAGGCGGGTCAGGGGGTCGTACTGGTAGAGGCCGTCGCGGAGCGTGGTGCGGCTGGTGATGGGCCAGTGCAGGACGGGCCCGAGACCGAGTTCGTGGGCCACGGCGTAGGCGAGCGTCGACTTCCCGGTACCGGGCGGCCCCGTCACCAGCAGCGGCCTACGCAGGTACAGCGCGGCGTTGACCTGCTGTACGGCGTCGTCCGACGGCCGGTAGGTGGTGGCCTGGTGCTCGTTTCCGGAGCCGCCGGACGGGGTGTCCAGGACGGGCTCGCCGTCGAACGTGCGCCATGGCGGCGGGCCGGGGAGCCGGTCGATGCCGTCGTGGGTGCGACGGCTCCCTGTGTAGAGCAGCCAGTCGGACACCTATACCTCCATGGCGAGCGGGGGGTCGGGAAGGCGGGACGGGTCGTCCCACAGCAGGGTGAGGTCGCGTCCGCAGTGCGGCTCGTCCTTCGGCGCCACCAGGGCGGCCTTGCGCAGGGCGAGCGCCACTTGCGGCAGCTCGCCCGGATGCCTGCCGCCGACGGCGGCGGTCAGCTCGTCCATCACGCGATGCCCCCGGCAGTCGCCGTGGGACGGGGCGTCGCAGGGCGTGCGCGTCCACAGCATGACGGGGATGCCGTTGTTGAGCGCGGCCGTCAGCCAGCTCTTCACCGGGCGCGACCCGTAGACGAGCACGCAGAAGTCGATGTTCGCCTCCAGCCAGTCCTGGAAGTCGCTGCCCTTGCGGGGCGCGTCGCAGGCGATGGGGCGCGGGTCGCTGCGGCCCCGCTCGTGCAGCAGCCGCCAGCGGTGGTGCGCCTGGTCGCGCCGGAACGAGTCGGGCCGCATCCGCTCGACGTCCCGCACGACGACCGGGTAGCGGCGCATCGGGATCCGGTTGCGCGGGTCGAGGTGCCACTGCTCGAACGGCTTGCCGAGCCAGCTCTCCGGCACCGCGAACTCGATCATCCAGTCGCGGCCGAACAGCGCGGGCGCCAGCGCCGCCACGCCCGCCTCGGCCACCGCCCGCACCCGCTTCTCCGGGACCCGCTCGGTCGGCCGGCGCGGGCCCTCGGCGCCGTCGATCCAGGTGTGCACGGTGACGTCGAAGGCGTTGTCGAACGTGACCCGCTCCAGCCGGACGATCACCGACGCGGGCCCCGACCCCGCCGCGGCGGCGGGCGCCGCGCCCGGCAGGTGCCGCGCCGACCAGGCGGTGAGCCGCCCGCGCACCGCGTCGGGCAGGTGCGGGCCGAGCGCCGCGAGGTAGCGGACGAGCCGGTCCTCCGGCCAGCCCTCGGCGACGTACCGCACCGACCCCCACGCCGACCGGAACCCGCCGGACGCCCGGCGCCCGGTGACGCGCTCCAGGGCGGCGTCGAGCGGGTCGGTCCAGCGCACGCCGTCGAGGAGTTCGCGCAGCTCGCGGCGTGCGTCCGGGGTGAGCCAGCGGAGCGGCAGCAGGTCGTCCAGCTCCTCCCAGTAGGTTCGGATGTGCGGGAGGGGCAGCATCCAGCCGAGGTCGGCGCGGTCGCCGTCGCGCAGCTCGGCGTTCGTCACCATGCCGATGACCTCGCCGGTCGCCGCGTCGTACACGGCCGACCCGCTGTAGCCCTCCTCCAGCCAGTCGCCGGGCCCGGTCTTCAGCTCCCACCATTCGCGCCGCATGTCCCGGTGCGGGGACGTCGTCACGTGCGCGTGCCGCTCGTTGCCGTCCTTGCGGCGGGGGAACCCGCAGGCGGCGAACGTCCGCCCGCCGAGGGCGTGCTCGTGCAGGTCGTCGGGGGCGGCCAGGCGGGCGGGCTCGTAGGGCACGGGCCGGCGCAACTCCAGGACGGCGACGTCTCCCGGGTCGCCCTCGTGCCGCCACTCGCCGCGGCGGACGACGTCGGCGGGCAGGTCCTCCAGCAGGCCGGGGAAGCCGACGCGCGCCTCGTCCAGGCCCTGCACGGTGTGGGCGCAGGTCAGCAGCCGGGTCTCGGTGATGAGGAACGCCGCGCCGAGCTTGCCGCCGGACGGGTGGCCGACCCAGGCGCGCCACTGCCAGTCGTCCACGGTTCCGGCTACGCCCCCTCTTCGGCCGTCCCGCCGCCCGCCGGCGGGCTCGGCTGCGGCCCCCAGGTCATCTTGACCTTGAGGTGCCCCTCGACGGACGTCTTCGCGATGACGGCCCCGGCCGCCGCGTTGAGCTTCACGCCGAACTCCAACTCGACCGCGTCGGGGTTCAGGTCGCCGCCGCGCAGCGCCGCGAGCGCCGACTGGGCCGCCTCCCGGACGTTCTGGAACGCCTCCTCGAACCGGCCCGCCGCGTCGCGGAAGATCTCGCCGCTCCGGGAGACCGACGCGAATCCGGGCTCGCGGTCGTCGCTTTCGACGATGATCGTCCCGTGTTCGGTCTGCCACCGCACCAGTTCGTTCACGACCGCCCCCTCACGCAGGCAAATCTAACAAGATCGTCGGTTCCGGGTGCTTTGCTGGGGGAAACGGGGCCACAGGAGGACATGATGATCACGGTCGAGCAGGTGCGGGCGCTGGCGATGACGCTGCCCCGCACGACGGAGCACCTCATCCGCGACCGGGTGAAGTTCCGCGTCGGCTCCATCGTCTACGTCGCCTTCTCGCGGGACGAGACCGGGATGGGCTTCGCGTTCCCCAAGGAGGAGCGCGCCGCGCTGGTGGCGTCCGAACCGGGGAAGTTCCATCTGCCCCGCGAGTCGGAGATGCGGTTCAACTGGGTGGAGTGCCGGACGGCCGCCCTGGACGAGCCCGAGATGCGCGAACTCGTCATCGACGCGTGGCGGATGGTCGTCCCGAAGAAGGTCGCCGCCGCCCGCCTCGGCGACCTGTAGCGCGGCGGGGCTCCGCCGTCGGCGGCCTCAGTGCGGGGGCGGCATCGGGTGGAGGGCGTTGCCCGTCGTGCAGCCCGCCTCGCCCAGCGTCCGCTGGATGCGGGGCGGCGTCCACACGCTCGTCCGGCCCGGCGCGACCCGGGCGAGGACGCAGTCGAACACGTCCGACAGGTACGGCCTCACCTTGAGGACGAGGCCGACCGAGTCGCCCTCCGCCTGGAACTCCCTGCTGATCTTCGGGTCGAGGCGAAGCGACGCGACCGCCGCGCGGACCTTCGCCTCGTCCGCCCGCCCACCGGCCGGGACGCGCGGCAGCGCCTTGGACAGCCGCTCGTGGGGGATCTTCGGCGTCGCCGGCCACGGCCCGAACCTCACCGGCTCCCCGGCCGGGCAGTCGACGTGCCGGGTGCCGTAGTCGCGGAAGTCCCCGGACGTCGAGAACCGCATCCGGAAGCACCGCTTCACCGTGATCGGCTCGTCGGGCACGAACCCGGCCTCCGCGCCCGTGCCGGGGACCCGGATGACGAGGGTCACGCCCGCCCCGGCCGTCGAGGTCCCCGACACCCGCATGACCTCGACGTCGTCCATGTCCGCCGCGCGGTGCGCCAGGTCCCGCGCGGGCCACACGCGGGCCGTGTAGAGCTCGTCGCCGACCAGTTCGGCGGTCTTGCGCGCGTCCTCGGTGGCCCGTTGCTCGGCCGTCCCGCCGGCGGCGGCGCAGCCGGCGCTCAGCAGCACGGCGGGCAGGAAGATCGTGAGTCGGCGCATCCGCTCATGTTCGCGGTGCGCGGCGCCGTGCCGCATCCGTACATGTACTCATCCGGTGGTGAGTGTGACGGCGATCGGCCGGTGATCGGAGTGGCGGACGTCCGGGTTGGCGGCGTTCCGTCCGACCAGGCCGGACGTGACGAGCACATGGTCGATCTGCTCCGCCGAGTCCGGTGTGGTCGGGAACGGGCGGGACGGCGCGAGCGCGTCGGTCAGCCCGGCGCGCATCAGCACGTCCCAGGGGCGGGAGCCGGGCTCCAGGTTGAGGTCCCCGGCGAGGACGACCTGCCGGCCGTCCCGCGCGACGTCCCGGACCAGGCCGCCGAGCTGTTCGGCCTGCCGCAGGTCGGACCAGTCCGAGGGCGGCTGCGTGTGCGTGGCGATCACCGTGATGTCGCGGCCCTGCCAGCGCAGCCCGACGGCGAGCGCCTGCGCGCCCGTCGGACCGCCCTCGGCCAGCGGCATGTTCCGGACGGACGTCACCGGCAGATCGGTGAGCAGCGCGTCGCCCCACACCTCGTCCGCCGCCGGCGCCCAGACCGCTCGCAGCCCCAGCCGCTCGGACAGCAGCCGCAGCGAGTCGCGTCCGCCGTTCAGCAGCCAGGCCCGGTCGACCTCGCTGAGGACGACGACGTGCGGGCGCAGCGCGCGCAGCGCGTCCGCCTGCCGGGTGACGGTCATGGTGCCGTCCATGCCGTAACCCATGCGCACGTTGTACGCGGCGATCCGCAGCCCGCCGTCGTCGACCGGCCGCCAGCGCGGCCCGGTGTCGCGCCACAGCGGGACGGCCGCCACCGCGAGGACGGTGACGATCGCCGCGCCCGCCGCCCACCGTTCGAGCCCGAGCTCCCGTGCCGGGCTCGGGGCGCGGACGACGAGCGCCGCCACGCCGAGCGCGGTCACCACCGGCACCCACCGGTTCGGGGTGCCGAGGTCGTAGGCGGAGTAGTAGGCGAACATCAGCACGACGAACAGCAGCCAGCCGCCCGCCATCGCCGTCCCGCGCCGTCCCGCCCGGTCGGGACCGGGGACGGACGCGGCCCAGCCGAGGCACCCGGCCAGCGCGACCTGCCCGAGGACCTGGGCGGCCACCGTCCAGGCGGGGGAGACGCCGTGGACGCCGTCGACCGTGGCGCGCCCGGCGGCGAACCCGAGCACCGACAGCACGAGCCCGGCCGCCGGGACCAGCGGATGCCGCGTCCAGAACCGGGGCCGCGCCGCGACCGCCACGGACAGCACGGCGGCCGCCGCCACGACCGCCGCCGCGACACCGCCCGGCCATCCCGCGCTGGCCTGCGCGTGCGCCGCGTTGCCCGTCCACATGCCCCACAGGAGGAACGCGGGCCCGGCCGCCAGCCAGATCCGCGGCGCGGCGACGCTTTCACCCTCACTGGGCTGCCGGGTCAGCGCGAACGCGAACAGCCCCAGGTAGGCGACGAGCGGTAGCCAGGGGACGACGCCCGTCCGCCACACCAGGTCGATGCCTTCGACGGCCGCGTGCAGCGCCGTGGCCGCCGCGAGCCCGCCCGCGAACCCGGTCATCGCCGGCGCCGTGTCGCGGACGGTCATGGCGGTCGCGGTCAGCCACACCAGCCCGCCGAGCAGGCCCGCACTGGCCGCGTAGAGCTGGAGGTCACCGCCGTCCGCGGCCTGGAGGACGACCCGCGCGGCCACCATCAGCGCCCCGCCGCCGGCCGCCAGCCGGCCCGCCGGGACCAGCCGCGCCAGCGGGACGGTGAGGAACGCGGCCACGAACCACGACACCGCGTACGCGCCCATGACCTCGGCCGGGGTCGAGCCCGCGCTGCCGACCAGGGTGATCAGCGACGGCAGGAAGACGTGCACCACGTCCGCCAGCACGACGACGCCGAGCAGGACGTCCCACCGGATCCGCGACATACAGGCCCTCCCGCTCAGAATGCGAGAAAGTCTCACGTATCCGGGTTCGGGAGCGCAAGAGGCGCAGAGTGCCCAGGCGTCGGCGGGCTGCGCTCAGGCGTGGGGTGTTCAGGCGTGGGGTGTTCAGGCGTGGGGTGTTCAGGCGTGGGGTGTTCAGGCGTCGGCGGGCTGCGCTCAGGCGTCGGCGGGCTGCGCCTCGGGGGCCTCGACCGGCTGCGGCTCCTCCGCCGTTTCCGCCGGCCTCCGCCCCCACGCCATCGCCGCCGCGAAGCACGCGAACGGCAGCGCGGGCAGCATGTAGCGGTAGTCGAAGTCGACCGTGATCGGCGGGACGGCCAGCAGAGCCACCCCGGTCACCCAGAACAGCGCCGTCCGCGCGCGCGCCCGCCGCCACACGATGCCCGCCGCGCCCGCGAGCAGCACGACCCCGAGCACCGTCCCGGGCACGCTCACCCGCTCCTGGTAGCCGCGCATGAAGCCCGCGTACGGTTCGACGATGTGCGTCCGGCCGGTGCCGTGCGAGTACTCGTAGACGACCGTCCGCCGGTCCCCGCCGCCGAGCACCGGGAGGTCGGGCTTGCGCGCGGTGGGCTTCGTGGGGAAGTGGTACCGGGCCTCCGTGCCGACCGTCGGGTACTGGGACCGGTGCCACGAGAACGTCCGGACGAAGAAGTCGTACGAGACGACCCGCGCGTAGTCCAGGGGCTGGTTCTGGATCGCCCAGAGCGCGAACCGCTGCGCCCGCGCGTTCGTCTCCTCGTCGAACGGCTTCCCGTTGGACCACCCGGTCGGCGAGTTGGCCTCCCAGATCTGGTGGGACGACGCGGGCCGGTCGCCCTTCTGCCCGTACGGGCACAGGCTGGCCAGGTCCGCGGGCGGCGTGTGCGCGTCGCAGTCGGCGAACGCGGCCGTCCGCCCCCACAGGAAGATGCCGTCCACCCCGGACATCGCGAAGCGGCCGTGCTCCTGCTGGAACCACATCCCGTACGCGCCGACCGGCAGCACGAACGCCACCGCGAGCGCCGCGTACACGGGCCACCGCGTCCGCCGCACCACCAGGTACAGGACGACGATCAGGAACAGCGGCACCCCTACGGTCCGCGTAACGGCCGCCACGCCCAGCAGTGCGCCCACCGCCGCCGCACGCCGCCACCCGGTCGCCCCGGGCTTGGCCAGCAGCAGCATCGCGCCGAACACCAGAACGGTGAACAGGGTGTCCGACAGGAGCAGATGCTCAAGGGTGATCTGGAACGAGTCCAGCAGAATCGGTGCGACGGCCAGCGCCGCCCACGTCCGCCGCACCTCGAAGTCTCGGACGAGCATCCGGTAGCCGACCACCGCGAGCCCGACGATCGCCGCATGGTGCAACGCCGTGATCAGTGCCAGGCTGTGGAACGGCTTCAAGGCCCACAGGAACAGCCCGTAACCGGACGGCCGCAGCGGATGCGGGAACGGATCGTCGGCGATCCGCAGGAAGTCGTAGCTGTCGTTGAACCACAGCACGCCCCGGAACCCCAGCATGGTGACCACCCGCAGCGCCACACCGGCGACGAGCACCACCGCGAACAGCCAATGGCCCCTCACCGCGCTGACCACGGCACCAGCCTTCGCGCGACGGTCGGCAAGAGGGAAGAGCGGCACAGGGGGAACCTTTACTGTGGACGTGCGGGCGGACGAATCCCGCGCCGAGCGATTATCGGCCGTGTTCACGCCGGGGCGGGCCTCCAGGCTGCGTCACCGCAACCGCCCACGCATCGGCCGCGATCCTACCAGCGCCCCCGGCCGCTTCCCGGTCGTCCGTTCCCCTGGGAGACGACGGCCGGGGCGCGCCCGGAGACCGGGCGTGCCCCTCTGACCTGCGTCGGCGGGTCAGTCGTTCGGGACGAGCATGAAGGCGCGAGGCGAGGCCGTGCCGACGATGACGCCGTCGTCGTTGATCGCCGCGGCGTTGTAGAGGACGGTCCCCTTGGGCAGGTTCACGGTGACCTTGTTCAGGTCGGTCATCTTCCCGTTCTCCCAGATGAAGGCCCGGCGGCCGGCGCCCCCGCTGGAGTCGGTGTCGGAGATGCCGACGATCTGGCCCCGGTTGTTGATCCCGCCCGCGAAGCTGGCGGGCCCGCCGAGGGTGCCGAGGTCGGTGATCTTCCCGTCGCTCCAGCTGACGGCGTGCATGTAGCCCGTGAGCTTCTGCGAGTCGCCGACGACCGTGCCCTGGTCGTTGACGTCGAGGGCGCGGGTGCCGGGGTACCCGCCGCCACCGAGGGTGCCGAGGTCCCGCACCGTGCCGTTCTCCCAGATGACGGCGCGGTTCGCCCCCGACTTCGTCACCGCGGTGCCGACGACCTGGCCGCCCTCGTTGATCGCCGCCGCCTGGCTCTCGGTGCCGTAGGAGACGCCGCCGAGGCCGGGCAGGCGGCGCATGGTGCCGTCGGCGTCCCAGACCGCGGCGCGGGTCGGCTGCCCGGACTCGCTGAACGTTCCGGCCACGGTGTCGGACTCGTTGATGGCGAGCGCGGTGCTGCCGTTGGCGCCGCCGTAGGGGGCGCCGAGGTCGACGAGTTCGCCGTCGCGGTACACCACGGCGTGCGCGGGCTCGTTCGACGCCCCCGTGTAAGCGCTGCCCACGATGCGCCCGGCGTCGTTGACGCCCAGTGCGGTGTTCATGGGCAGCCTGCCGATCTCACCGTCCTGCCAGACCACGGCTTTGTCTGCCGAGCCGACCACCACGCCGCCGGTGTTCACGTCGTTGGCGACGCTGGAGGCGTAGCCGGGCACGGACCCGAGGTCGACGTAGGTGTAGGTGGTCGCCTGCTCGGCGGCGTGGGCGGGCACGGTGACCGCGGCGGCGGCCAGGGCGGTCGCGGCGGCGGCCGTGGCGGAACGGCGCAAGAGTGTGCTGATGGACATGTAAACGATCTTGCTGACCGCATGCGCCCGGCGATAGGCCGCGGACCATTACCGGGTTCTTACACGTCGGCGGGCACGAGCAGGCCGAACAGCCGCACCGCGACCCTCCCGTCCGGCAGCGGCGCCGGGCTGCGCGCGGCGACCGCCTCGCCCGCGGGCCACGCCGCACCGTCCAGCAGCACCTCGTTGGACTGCAACTGGCCGTTGTGGTGGGCGACGAAGAAGCGGATCCAGTGCACCTGCCGGGTGAGCGGCTGCGAGCGCAGGGCGTCGAGCAGCCCGTCGAGGAGCGGCGCGGCCGGCGGCACCGGCCGGTCGGCGAACATGTTGAGCTGAGCGCCCAGGACCAGCTCGAACGCGCCGCCCGGATGCTCGTACCGCTCCCGCTCGACCTGGCCGGGCGCGGATCCGGGCCGCAGCAGCCCCTCGACGATCGGATGCAGCGCGCCGCGCTCGAACTTGTGCACCGCCTCGCTGATCGCCTCGCGCCAGGTGGCGCCGGGCCCGGCGAAGCTCTCCACCAGCCGCGGCCCGGCGAGCGCCGGATGCGACACCGCGAAGTCGATCTGCCCCATCACCAGCCCCGCCGGCGCGGGATGGACGAACAGCCGCGCGTCGACCGCCGTCCCGTCGCCGGGCACCACACCGTGGCCCCGCAGCAACTCCTCGAACACGACGCGCGGCGAGGGCACGCCGCCGTCGCCCGGCACGGGCGGGGCCAGGTCGTCCATCAACCTGACTTCGCCGAGCGCCAGGTCCGACATCTGGGACCCGTCGTTCAGCGCCTGGTTGATCACGTTGAACTCGGCGCTGCGCAGCGCCACCCGTTCGATCTCGCCGCGGTCGGCCTGCTGGGCGCGGGCGAACGCGGCGGTGAACACCGGCTCGTCCGCCAACCGGATCTGGCCGCCCGGCGCGGTCACCGCGTCCGTGTAGGAGACGTCCGGCAGCAGCCGCCGCGTGAACGCCATCGGCAGGAAGACCAGCAGCCGCTCGGCCAGCCACGGCTCGACCCCGGCCCCGGTCAGCCGCTCCCGCACCTCGTCGTCGCTCGGCGGCTCCGCCCCCGCGCAGAACGCGGCGATCCCCACCTCGACGGCGCTATCGAATCCCACGGACGTGATCATCGCGAAACACTATCCCGGTGGGCGGAGCGCCCGCAGGCGTAAATACCGCCCGGTGCCGGACATCGGCCGCACCGGCGCCCGGCCCCGCCGGACCGGGCGCCGACACGGCTCACGTCACCCTCGGCCGAGGTGCCGCGCGAAGAACCGGACCGCGCTGCCGGCCTCGAATCTGGGCAGGTCCTTGTGCCCGCCCGTGTTGGCGTGCAGCGTCTTCTCCGCCGAGGCGAAGGCGTCGAACAGCGCGAGACCGGCCGGGCGCGGGATGTGCTCGTCGTCCCACTGGAGGACGAACTCCACCGGGACGGTGATCTGCTTCGCCGCCTCGGCCAGCCGGTCGGGCCAGTGCAGACCGAACACCGCGGCGGTGATCCGGGAGTCGGCCGCCGCCAGCGGCACGCCCACCGCGGTGCCCATGTTCAGCCCGAAGTAGCCGACCGGCCCGCCGGCGCCGATCTCGGGGAGCCGCTGGAGGGCGTCCAGGGCCGCCCGGTACTCCGGCACGGCGCGTTCCGCCAGGTGGGCGTTGTAGCGGACGACGATCGGACCCTCCGGCTCGCCCGCCGCCCGCGCCCGGTACAGCGCGGCGATCTCCTCCTCGTCGTGCGCCGTGCGCGGCCGGTCGCCGTGCCCGGGGGCGTCGAGGACGGCGACGTGGAAGCCGCAGCCCTCCACGAGGAGACGCGCGCGCCCCGACATCGCCGGGGACTTCTTGTGGTTGCCGCCGCCGTGGCCCATCAGCACGAGCGGCGCGCGGCCGGTACCGGCCGACCAGAGCACGCCGGGGACGCCGTCCACGGTGAAGTCGCGTTCGATGACGCCGCCGGACGACGTCTCCGCAGTGAAACGCAAGGAATGCACAGGTGATGCCTTTCGGGAGTGCCTGACTGTCGAGGCGCTCCCGGCGACCCCTACGTCAATCGCCCGACCGTGACGACGAGGGGAGCACCCACATCGATACAGCGTTCATGGGTCTCACCTCCAAGCGTCAGAACACGGCCGACGGCAACCTATCAACCGTCCCGTGCGTGACCTACTCCTTTTTCGCGCGCTCAGCGCGCGCTCAGTGCAGTTGGTCGGTGACGAACCGGACGCGCTCCTCGACGGGCGCCCGGGGCAGTTCCACCAGCTCATAGCCGTATTCGGCGTAGGTCGTCACCATCGACTCGTAGGTTCGTTCCGCCTCGGCCAAGGACTGCTTGCGCTCGGTGTCCTGCTCATAGATCTCGGGCCAGGGCGGGGCGATGAACACGCGCCGCCGATAGCGGAAGGTGCGCGCCGCGGTGTGGACATGCGGCGGGACGGGCCGTCCCTCAAGGCGGAGATAGCCGACGATGTCGGGGATTCCGCGATCGAAGAAGACCGGGCCCGCCTGCGCCTCCATGCTGCGGTAGGAGCGCATCTCCCAGCAGAGCATCATCTCGGCGAACAATTCGACGTCCTGCCAGGGCAGCGCACGGCCCCCGATGGCCACCTGATCCTGGATGACACCCCGCCCGGCCTCCTGGGACCGAGCGAAACCCGTCTCCTCCAAGCGGTCGATCAAGGTGCTCTTCCCGGACCCGGGCCCTCCGGTGACCACAACGAACCCCTCCACCGCCGCAAGCCCCTCTCCACGCAGCCAGAACACCCGCCGACCGCACCCTACGACGCCAAGATCATCGGTGATGGCTGCCCACCCGCAGATCTTTCTGGACGGCGAGCCGCGCGGCGGCGATCCCGACCTCACCCAGCAGCCCCGGCGCGGCGGACTGATCGGTGGCCACGGCGAGCCCGCCGCCGCGCTCGACGGCCGGACGGTCGCGCCAGGTCGTCCCCGGCAGATCCAGGGCTCCACTGCACTGCGTGCGCAGCGCGCCGCGCCGCCACGACACCGCAGCGCGCCAGCCTGGCCAAGCCTGGTCGAGGAGACGCTGCACTCGCCGCTCGACATCGGTCTTGCGCTCGTCGGGGGTGCACGCAGCCGAGATCTGGACGAGCTCGTGGCCAGGAGGCGCCAACGTCGGGTCGGCCATGCTGTAGCGGGCGACGTAGATCCGCTCGTCCAGGTCCATGATCCGGAACCAGTCGGGGCCACCGCCAACCCGCATGCCCAGGTCGAACGTTGCCACGCGGGCGCCGGGCCAGGCGAGCGATCCGTCGCCGGTGATCTGCCGCGCCGAGGCGAGGCTGGTCGCCAGGATCGTCGGGCCTGCGGGCAGCGCGGACACCCTCGTCCGAGTACATATCTCCACGCCGAGACCGGCGGCCCGCTCGGCGAGCAACGAAACCAGGACGGACCACCCGCCGACCACATACCGCGCGCCACCGGCGAGCGCCCGGCGAAGCCCCTGCCGGACGAAGGCGGCCGAGAGCCGTCCCGGATCATGATCGAAGGTGAAGATGAAGGCGACCCCGATGATCGCCTCGGCCGTCCTCGCATCGACATGGCGGAGCAGCCACCCCCGGAACGACTCGTCCACCGGTGCCTCCTCGGGCAGCCCGCCGATGGCCTCGCTGAGTTCGGACGGCCAGGGCCCGAGCCGGCCGCCCACCCGGACGAGACCGGCACCGCGCGGAGCCGCCACGACGGGCGGCGTGAGGCCGCGGTGCTCCAGCCACGTCCACCATGGCCCGTCCACGTAGAGCGCGTGGGGACCGGCGTTGGCCCGGTAGGGGCCGTCCAGCGTGCGCGCCCGTCCGCCCGGCTCGGAATGTGCCTCGGCGACGGTCACCCGCCGGCCGAGCTCGGCCGCCTCGATCGCCGCGGTCAGCCCTGTCAGCCCCGCCCCGATGATCGTCAGTTCTGGTGCCACGAGGGAGCCCTTCTCTGCGGTGTTTCCTCCTCTCGAAGGTGGCGGGGAACCTTGGGAAGGTTCCGAAGTACCTTCCCAACGTGGATCCGGAGATCGTCGCGGCCGCTCAGCGAGGGGACGCGCTCGCGCTGGACCGGCTGCTCGACGAGCTGGCCCCGTACGTCCGCCGCCTGTGCGCGCGGATCGCCCCGGCGGCGGCCGACGACGCGATGCAGGAGGCCCTCCTCGCCGTCTTCCGGGGGCTCCCTTCCCTGGACGCCCCCGAAGCGATCATGACTTGGACGCGGTCGATCGCCGTCCGCACGGCCATCCGCCTGGCCCGCCGCCACGACACGGAGATCGCCGCGGAGGAGACGGTCATCGACCGCGGCGCGTCCTCCCTCGAAGGACTGGTGGACATCGACGACGCCCTGGCGCGCCTTCCCGTCTCCCAGCGCGCCGTACTGGTCCTGCGCACGCGCGAGGGCCTCAGCGAGGACGAGATCGCCGCCACTCTGGGCATCGCGAAGGGCACCGTGAAGTCCCGGCTGCATCGGGCCAGGGCCGCGTTCCGGGAGGTATGGGAATCGTGACCGCCATCGACCCGATCGACCGCCTCACCATCCTCGCGGCCGCGCTACCAGGCGCCGCCATCGGCCAACGCCGCCTCGCCGTCCCTTTCGACGACGTATGGCAGGTCATCGAAGCCCTGGAGGAAAACCTTCCCCGCTACGAACCGGGCCTAGCCCACGTCCACATCACCGAACGGCACGGCGAATTCCTCCGCCTACAGGTGCACCACACCACCGGCCACGAGGACTCGATGGAAGCCAGACTCCGTCCGGGCTGGTGCCTGATGCAGTCACCCACGGTCGTAGTCGCCTTCGCCGCCCGCCCAGAAGGCGACGAGACCCTGCTGGCCCACCTGGAACACCGACGCACCGCGCCCCAACCGCACGACCCCGCCCTCGCGAAGATCGACAAGGAGCTCCGAACCATCGAAAGACTCGCCCGCGCCACCTGAGACGTCCCACAAGTATTCCTTGACAAGAATATTCTCTGCGAGGAATACTTTGGGGCATGGACGCAGCACTCCTCACCGCACTGGCCGACCCGGCCCGCTGGCGGCTCGTGAGCCTGTTGGCCGAGCGCCCCCGCTCGGTCGGCGTCCTGGCGCAACTCGCCGAGGCGCGCCAGCCGCAGACGACCAAGCACCTGCAGACCCTCGAACGCGCCGGCCTCGTCACCTCCCAGCGCTCCGGCCAGCGCCGCATCTACGCGCTCCGGCCCGGCCCGCTGCGAGACCTGGCGGCGGCGCTGAACCGGCTCGCCGACACCGCGGACCGGACCGGCGGCCCCTACGAGACCTTCGACCGCTACGGCGCGAACCTCGACGCCGAGCGACGCGCCGCCGAGACCGAGAGGTGGGCCGACGGCCGCTCGTTCCGGTTCGCCCGCTCCCTGCCGGCCCGCAGCGAACTGGTCTGGCGGCACCTGACCGAGGAGACCCTGCTGAGCCGCTGGTGGGCGCCCGAAGGCTTGCGCATCTCCGAACTCGTCTTCCAGACGATCCCCGGAGGCCGGATCGTCCTCGCCTACCGCGACGCCGAGGACACCACCGACTCGGACGACGTCGTCGGCCGTGCGGAAGGAGCCGTCGAGGACGTCCTCCCCGGCGAACGCCTCTCCTACCGGCTGTCCCCGCTGCTTCCCGACGGCGGCCTCGCCTTCACCGCCCACATCGCCTTCGAACTGCGGCCCACCGACACCGGCACGCACCTGGACGCCCACTGGCGGCTCACCGACAGCACCGTCCAGTCCGCCGACTCCATCGCCGGCATCGAGATCGGCTTCGGCCAGAGCCTCGACAAGCTCGCGGCCCTCCTGGCCGCCTAGAACACAAGGAGCTTCCCATGGGACGACTGATCATCAACGTTGCCATGACCGTCAACGGCGCCTTCGAGGCCCCCGCGGCCGAGCCGCAGGGATGGCTCGTCACCGACCCCGACAGCATGCAGTCCGGCCGCGAGATGTGGGAGGCGGCCGACGCCATGGTGCTCGGCCGCAAGACCTACGAGGGACTGTCCGTCGTCTGGCCCCAGCTCGCCGAGGTGCCCGGCTTCGAGGCGTACGCGGCCCGCATGAACGGCATGCCCAAGTACGTCGCGTCCAGGTCGCTGACCGGACCCCTGGACTGGAACGCCACCCTGCTCGAAGGCGACCTAGCCGAAAGCATGAACCGCCTCAAGGAAGAGCACGCCGGCAACCTGATCGCCCCCAGCGCCGGCGAACTCACCCGCGCCCTCATCGCCACCGACCTCGTCGACGAGTTCTGGTTCAACGTCAGCCCCTACCTGTGGGCGACGGGCCCCCGCATCTTCGACGAGATCGGCCCCGTCCGCCTGCAACTCGTCAACACCACGACCTTCCCCTCAGGCGTAGTCCGCCTCTGCTACCGCCCCACCAAGTAACCCCCCCGGTGCTGGTGCCCACCCAGGGCACCAGCACCGACCGCAGCACCACAGAACCCGCACCAACGAAGCCCGCGAAGCCCAACCGACGACCCGCTACAACCACCGCTTCAACTCACCCAAAAGCACCCGAAACGCAACCGGATCGAGGAGCAGCCTGGGCCCGTCCAGATCCTTGGAGTCCCAGACGGCCACAGCCTCGGTTAGGACGACCAACTCGACGCCCGAGCCGCCGTGATCGTTGCTTTGCTGCACTTTACGCCACTTCACTTGCTTCACAGCGACCACTCCTCCTGCGGGAGTGCATGAAGCTAAGCGTGCATCGCGTCTTGACGCGGGATGGTCCTAACCGAGCAACCTGCGCGATGTGGCTCGTCGGGGTTATCGCTGCTTGAGGTCGCTCAGGAGTGCGCGGAATGCGGTTGGACGGAGGAGGAGTTTGGGAGTCGGCCCTGGCTCTAGCGTTGGTGCGCGGCGCGGGAGCCGTCCAGATGTGCCATGGCCCCGGTCGTGCGACCGGGGCTGGCCACCTGACCTGTTGAGGAGCTACCGCTGCTTGAGGTCGCTCAGGAGTGCGCGGAATGCGGCCGAGGTGAGAAGTATTTTTGGTCCGTCCGGGTCTCGGGAATCCCGGATTGCCGCCCTGCCGCCAAGTTCCGCCAACTCGACGCAGGCGCCACCTTTGTCGTCACTGTGGCGAGACTTGTGCCAGCTCGGGGTCACGCTCGAGTCCACTCGTCCATCACCTTCTTGATGTACGTCCGTGAGTCGTCGACGCACAGCGCCTTAGCCTGCAACATAGTGAACGAGCCTACGACGAAGAGGATCTCCTTCGGCTCGACTGACGTGACGCCGCCCGTTGCCGTCTCCATGTAGAGCAACTCCTCGCCGGTCGCCTGCGTCGCGATGTTGAACGACCCGCTTACCCCGCGATAGTAGGCCGTGGGCGCCACCTGCAGACTGATGTTCTCGCGATGGGAAACCTCGAGCAGGTATTCGAGTTGCTGCCGCATCACCGTCGAGTCTCCGACGCGGCGGCGCAGAACGCTCTCGCTGAGTACCACACCGATAGTGGGAGGGGTTCTCACCTGAAAGACGGCTTCTTGCCGCCTCATCCGAGCCGCGACCGAGGCATCGGTTAGCAGCAAGGCCCGAGCGTATGACTCGAGCTGGAACAAGCCGTAGACGAAGGTCGCCTCGTAGGCGCGTAGGAGCTCGGCTGAAGCTTCAGCCTCCGAGTAGTCGGCGAAGAACTTCGGGTAGGTCGCCGAGCGGAGGTGCTTGGTCCAGGCCGCGGTGAGCTGCTCGCCCGTGTCCAGGGCCTGGTCCATGCGCTGGGCGAACTCCTTGCGGCAGCGCGTATTGCCGCTCTCCACCTGTGAGATGTACGAGGGGGTCACTGCCACTCGCTTGGCGAGTTCCGTGCGGGTGATGCTCGCGTCTTCACGCAGGCGTCGGACTTCCACGCCGAAGGCCTTAAGGGCGGGGGATGGCTTGCGCTTGGCCATGGCGGGGGGCCTCCAGCACTTTTGAAGTGTCCTTGAGTGGTTGTAAGTCCTTGGTGTGCGTCTCCGAGCTTGCATAGTCAAGTTACGCCCCGGAGTGGACTCTGTTCGCAGAGTCATGGAAATCCGGAGGTGATCGTTTATGCAGGGGCGCGCGGAGATCGTCGTCCCGGTTCGGGCGGAGTCGGTCAAAACGGCTCGGGACTGGACGGGGGACGTCCTGGAAAGGTGGGGGCTGGACGCCTACGTGGCGCAGGTCGTGGTGTCGGAGCTCCTCACCAACGTCCTGCAGCACACCGGTTGTGCCTCGGCGACAGTGCGGCTCATCCAGGCGGACAGGGGCATCGTCGTGGAGGTGTGCGACTCCTCCGACGTCCTGCCGGCCGCGGGCTCGGCGGATCTGCTGAGCGAGGACGGACGCGGACTGGCCATGCTCGGCGCACTCGTCAAGGAGTGGGGCGCGCAGCCGCTCGGAGGCGGCGGGAAGGCAGTGTGGGCGCTTCTGCCCGACGGGACGGCGTGAACGAGGCCGACGCGCTGGCTCGGCTGCGGACGCGCTTTCCCGGCTGGGCCGTGTCGGTGGAGCGCGGCATGTGGCGGGCCTCGGGAATGCGGCGCATCTCGGCGTCGTCGCCGGACCTGCTGGAGGCGGCGATGCGCGGCGAACCGCCGTTCTCCGACGACCTCTCAGCGCGCAGGGTGAGAATTGGGCGCACCGGCGCTTTGGTGAGGCGCGGCCTCTCTCAGGATTCCCTCGCGCGGGGGATCGGCTCCGGTCGTGCGGGGGAGTTGGGCGGCGGGCGTTGCGGCGAGCGTAGAGGCATGCGACGTCACGAAGCAGCCGATGTGCACACTGACCCTGTGATTCCGCGCCGGGCCCGCTGGATCGCCTACGCCGTCCCCCTGTGCGTGCTGCCGTCCTCGGTCTTCCGGCTTACGCTGACGCCGGACGACGCGACTCTCGGTGAGGCGATTTACATCCCGGCGCTCAGTGCCGTGTCCTTCGCTTTCGCTCTGCTTGCGCTCGGGCTGGTGCGGCCCTGGGGCGAGACCGTCCCCCGCTGGGTCCCATTCGCAGCCGGACGGACGATCCCAACGCGCATGGTGGTGGTCCCGTTCGCCACGGCCGCGGTGCTGATCACCCTGCTGTCCGCCTACGGCGGGCTGAACGCGGTGTTCGGGTTCGTGGATTCGGCACCGGTGCTCATCGGCAAGGAGGGCCCGGATCGTCCGGCGAGCTCCGAAGACATCGGCCCGCTCGGCGTCGCCTCGTACGCGCCCTTGCTGGCCTGGGGGCCGCTCCTCGGAGTAGCGACACTGTCCTACTACCGCCGCCGCACATCCGCGCGCCCCGCACAGGCATCGGTCCCGCCAATGGACAGTTTGGCTGGGACCTCGAAAGGGCACCGCTCGTGAAAGCGGGCCCTACCTGGAAAGGGTCAGCGTCCGGCGCCGACCGCGGCGGCGATGACGGATGTGATCAGGCCGCCGGTGACCTCCCAGAAGTCCGGGCGGTCGTATGGGCGGCCGTGCACGGACGGCTCAGTCTTCCAAAACCTCGATCAGCGGGGCCGAACCCTGGTTGACCGTCCCCATCGCCTCCTGTGACACCCCGTCGCGTTCGCCTGTGATCCGCATGGGGGAGATCGATGTCACGAGGTAGGTGCCGGGGGCGAGAGTCCTGGGACCCGGAATTCGAAGCGTGTACGTTTGGGTCCACTTGCTGTGGTAGGCGCAGTCGGCCTTGACGTAAGGCTCTGTTTTGCCGGTCAGCTTGTGAGTCGCCCGGACGAATACGGCGCCGGTTCCGGTGGGCAACTGCTTCGGCTTCGCCGGAGGTACGCGGTAGAAGGCCAGGTCGTACGAGGACTGGTTGGGCGAGTCGCTGTCGAGCCAGCCGAACTTGTAGTTGCCGGCGACGTCGTCGCGGTTCGGGTGTTCGCCGAAACACTGGCGACGTCCGCCGGGCAGGTATTTTCCGCCCAGTGGTGAGCGGGCCCGGAACAGTTGGACGAGCCGCAGTGACGAGCCGCGCTTCACTCTTGCCGGGGTGACCGTCATGGTCACGTCCATGGTGGGCGTATCGGACGCGGGCATGTTCGGCTGTCCCACGAGAATCCCCGGCCGGGTCCAGTGGGCGTGGATCCCGCCGTGGCTCTCACCGCCCACGCCGGGGCCGGAAGGCCAGAGGACGTAGGCGGCGATCACCGCGCCCACCCCGCCGACACCGATGCCCGCGATGCCCTTCGCTCCGCCGACCTTGCTCAGGACGCCCTTCGAGACGGAGGTGCCCGTCTTCGCCATCACGTCCATCGACGTGGCGCCTTGCGCGAGACCCGCCGACAGATGTCCTGCCGCCGTGGACGCCGCCGCGCCGGTCGCGGTAGCGCCGGGGGCCAGGAGAGCACCGCCGAGCATCGCCAGCGGGACGGCCGTCACCACCGTCGCGGCGATCGCGCCCAGCGCGAGGATTCCGCGGCGTTCCCAGTCGGGCCCGTAGGTCCGGACGGCGACGGTTTCCAGCTCGCTCACGAATTCGTAGGCGTTCCAGACTCGGTCGCCGGGGCTTCTCGCCAAGCCTCGCTGCACGAGTGGGTGCAGAGGCTCGGGCACACTCTCGAACGATGTGAAGCCTTCGTCGTGCGCGGCCCTCAGTTCGGCGAGGGTGGCGCCGCTGAAGGACTTCGTGCCGGTGACGCACTCAACGAAGACGCACGTCGCCGCGTACATGTCGGTCGCGGGAGTCGCGGGGTCGCCCGCCCATTGTTCGGGAGCCATGTAGGCGGGTGTCCCCGACCGGCCGCCCTGCCCGGTGAGGACGGCGATCCCGAAGTCGATGAGTTTACTCTGACCGTCGTCCTGGACGAGGACGTTCCCGGGCTTGTAGTCGCGGTGGACGACCCCGGCCCCGTGCGCGGCCCCCAAGCCGAGCAGCGAGCCCTTCAACGTCGCTAATGCGGCTTCGGGCGCCAGTGGCCCATTGTGCTCGTCCAATACCTTCCGGAGCGGACGGCCCGGCACCGCCTCCAGAATGAGCGCCGCTCCCCAAGGGGATTCCAGGTAGTCGAGTAATCGCGCCACATGCGGGTCGTTCACCCGCTTGAGCATCTGCGCCTCGTCGCGGAAGACGCTCCTGGCGGCCGTGTCGCCGAGCAGGTCGGCGGCAAGGTACTTGATCGCGACCGGCGGCCCGCCGGACTCGTGCCGGGCGAGGACGACCTCACCCTGCGCGCCTGTTCCCAGCTGCGCGATCTCGACGAACCCCGGCAGTCGACGTCGTTGCTCTGTCACTGGCCCGTGTTCGTCTGGATCTCGCTGACCACCAGCGGTGTAGCGGGCGAGGGCATGGACTCGTTGCCCAGGGTGCCCCCTTGCGGATCGCACGCGGGCCCCGCACAGGTCCAGGTGAGTTCCCAGGTGACGGTCGCGGTGATCTTGTAGGTGCCGCCGGGTTCCCCGGCGGACGACCGCCGGTAGGTGTAGCTGCAGGTACTTCCGTCCTTGCGGCCGGCGTCCTTGCAGGTCTTCTGCGTCTCACCGAGGTTCCAGGTGACGGAAACGGGTGTGGCCGTGGCCTGGATCATCTGCCCGCCGCCGCCGATCGGCTGGGTCTTCACCACGTCGAAGCCCTCCACCCACAGGGCGGTCCGGACGCGGACATAGGTCTTGTCGGACGGCGCGGTGTGGACCGTGGGCGTCGGCAGCTCCGCCGCGCTCTGCGCCGCTCTCACCCAGTCGAGGGTGGTGGGCGCCGCCGGCGCTGTTGGCCCGCCCCCTTCGACCGGAATGAATCCCGGGGCCTCGCCGTCCGTCAGACCTTCGGGGTCGGGCGGTTCCACGGGACCGGAGGCTCCGCCCCCGGAGGGGGAGCCCTGCCCGCCGGAGCCGCCGGACCCGGTCCCTCCGTCGCTCCAGTGGCAGCCGAACGGATTCCCCTTCTTGCAGTCGTCGGCCTGAGCGGCGGTGGCGCTCAGCAGGGGTGTTGCGAGGGCGACCACGAGGATGGCGGCGGAGCTCACGGCGCGGTGGGCTCGGAGGGTGCGAGGCATCGTGTGTCCTTGCCTGCCGGCGGTCAGCATTTGTCGTCCCGGACGAAGGCGGCGGCCTTCCAGACGCCGGAGTCGTACTGGAGGGTCGTCCGGAAGACCCGGGCGTCGCCCGGCCCTCCGTCGATGCGCTTACCGGTCCTGGCCGAGTACCGGTAGCTGAGAAGGGTGCGGATGCAGTCGATGACGTAGACCTTCGTGCTGTCCTTGGACCTGGCGTAGACGCGCGGATTGAAGGTGCTGCTGAAGCGCCAGATCTCGCCCTTGGCCTTGACCGTCTCCACTTCCTTCGTGACCTCGGTCAGGAGGGGGTCCATGGCGACGTCGGCCAGGCCGGACGGGTCGTTGGTGTCGTACGCCTTCTTGTAGGCGTCCTGGTAGGCGCGGTAGCGCTTGAGGACGGTCTTGAACAGCTCCTCCGTCGGGACGGCCGAGGGGGCGTCGGCGACCTGCGAGGGGGTGGCGGCGCCGTTGTCCAGGGAGCCGTTCGGGTCGAGCCGGCCGTTGGAGGACGGGCCGGACGATCCGCACCCGGCGACGGCGAGGAGGGACGCGACGGCGAGCAGGGAGGCGGCGCGGCTTGACCGGAGCGGGGAGGAACGTACCAACCGGGCGCGCATCGTCTTCCTTGAGCGGCAGCCGACAACGGGGCGGAATACGCGGAAAGCTTACAGAGGAGCGTGGGGCGGGAAAAGGGATTCGTTGCGAAACAGTTTGACCTCGACCTTGGTTGAGGTAGCACGCTGGCGGTGCCACCACTGACAGGAGGGGTTCTGATGCGTGCGGTGTGGTTGAAGGAGTTCGGCGGACCTGAGGTGCTCGTCCCCGGGGAGGCGCCCGATCCGGCGCCCGACGAGGGGCAGGCGCTCATCGACGTCGAGTTCGTCAACATCACGTTCGTGGAGACGCAGATGCGGTCCGGGACGGGGCCGGCGCCGGTGAAGCTGGAGCCGCCCGTGATCCCCGGGAACGGGGTCGGGGGTGTGGTCGCGGCGGTCGGCGAGGGTGTGGACGCGGGGCTCGTCGGGCGGCGCGTCGTGAGCAGTACCGGGGGCAGTGGCGCCTACGCGGAGAAGGTGGCCGTCGACGCCGAGGGCCTGTTCGAGGTGCCGGACGGTCTCGCGCTCGATGACGCCGTGGCGCTGCTCGCCGACGGCCGGACGGCGACGATGATGGTCGGCGCGGCCGGTGTGCGTGCGGGGGAGCGGGTGCTGGTGGAGGCGGCGGCCGGTGGGGTCGGGACGCTGCTCGTCCAGTTGGCGAAGGCGCGGGGTGCGGCGGTCGTCGCGGCGGCCGGGGGTGCGAGCAAGGCCGAGGTCGCGATGGGTCTCGGCGCGGACGAGGCGGTCGACTACCGCGAGCCCGGCTGGGCCGGGAAGGTCGGTCCGGTGGACGTCGTGTTCGACGGTGTCGGCGGTGATGTGGCGCGGGAGGCGTTCACGCTGCTGCGGAGCGGTGGCCGCATGGTCAGTTTCGGGCTGGCGTCCGGTGAGTGGGCGAGCATCCCGGAGGAGGACGCCGCGGGACGGGGGGTGACGCTCGTCCGGCCGCAGGCCACGCCTGAGCAGCTCCGGGAGTTCACCGTGAGCGCGCTTGAGGAGGCGGCCCAGGGGCGGCTTCGTCCGGTCATCGGTCGGCGGTTCCCGCTTGAGGGGGCGGCCGACGCGCACCGGGCGATCGAGTCGCGGTCGACCGTCGGTAAGACGCTGCTGGAGGTCCGGCCGGGCTAGGCGACCTTCTTCAAGAACGTCTGGAGGTTGGCTTCATAGGCCGACGGGTCGACGTTCCACGATTCGGTGTGGTCGCCCGGTGTGGGGATGTGCGTCACAATTCCGGGCGGTGCCGTGCGGGCGAAGGTGTAGGCGGGGCCGTTATCGACTGTGGCGTCGTCCCTGGTGGTGAAGAGGAGTACGGGGGTGCGCAGGCGGGGTGCGAAGCGGCGCTGGTCGTAGTCGGCCAGGTCGATGCCGATGCGCCATTCCAGGACTTGCTTGGCCACGTCCGTCATGAAGCCCGGCAGGTTGCGGGCGGCGCCCTGCTTGTCCAGGGTGGCGCTCCAGTCGAGCACGGGAGAGTCCAGGACGACGCCCCGCACGAACGACGGGTCCTTGCGCAGGGCCGTCATCACCATCGCGCCGCCCATCGACCATCCGTACAGGACGACGCCGGTCGCGCCGTGTGCGCGCGCATAGCCCATCGCGGAGATGACGTCCTGCCACTCGGTGTCGCCGAGATGGTTCTTGCGGTCGCCGGATGAAGGCGCGCCCACGTCGTTGCGGTACGCGATGGCCATCAGCGGCATGCCCATCTCGTGCACCGACTTCATGACGCGGAAGGTCTCCGCCTTGTCGGCGTTCCGTCCGTGGACGGCGATGACCCATGTCCCCTTAGAGGACGCTCCAGGCACCAGCCACGCCGGCATGGGCCCCGCCTTGGACGGATACGTGACGTCCTCGAAGGGCAGCCCCACGGCCGTCTTGGGGTCGCCGTCGTACATCCAGTGGTCGATGGCGGCGGGCACGCCCTTCACCAGGGAGCCCGACAGGACGGACGAGACCTTCCGGACGACATGCCCGTCATCGCCCCCGACGACCGGCCCGAGCACGGCGCGGCCGTCCTTCCAGACGAGCGACCACGTCCCGGGGCGCTCGGTCACCGGGACGCGGGGGAGGGTGACGGTGCCGTCCGCCGCGTCCACGATGGTGAGCGGGTACTCGGCGGTGTGGTCGACCTCGATCGCGACGCCCGCGAAGTACCAGCCCACCCCGCCGACCGCCGCGGACAGCAGCACGGCGAGCGCGACGAACGTCGCCATCAGCGGGCGGACGAGGCGGCGGCGCCGCGGGCGGACCGGCGGTTCGGGCGGCGCCGGTGCCGGGGATTCTGGGGCTTCGGTCGACACGACATACGAAGTTAGCTTCTCCCGGGCGCCGCGAAAGCCCGGGTCACCCCGTGGTGCGGATCATCTGCCGGTCAGGTGCCATCAAGGGAACCCCCGGTGTACCCCTCAGGCGGTGCCGATGGCGGACACCAGGCCCAGCGCGAGCACCAGGTCCAGGTGGATGAACGTCTCCAGCTTCGCGCCCGGCGGCACGTCGGGGTCGGCGGCGAGCCGGTCGAGGACGGCGAACGCGCCCGGGGTGTCCAGGTCGTCGGCGAGCGCGGCCTCCGCCCGGGTTGCGTACTCCCGGTTCATGGGACGGCCCGGAGCCGTCGCCCATTCGGCGACCTTGCCGCGCCAGCCGTTCAGTCGTTCGGCCGCAGCGGAGAGACGTGCGTCGGTGAGGTCGGCAGGCTCCCGGTAGGGGACTTCCAGCATCGCCAGGCGGGCCGCCACCGCGTCCGTGGGTCGCGGGCCCGTCTCGGTGGGCACCGTTAGGCACAGGGCGTCCACAGCGGTGTCCGCGGAGACGTACACGTCGGCGTCGGGGAGGGGCGCGTCGAGCACCTCGAACGGGGCGACGCCGTAGTCAGCGGAGGCGCCGCCATCAAGGGTGCTCACCAGGCGGACGCGGCGCCCGCCCCGCTGCGCCACCCGGCGCAGCAGGTCCGCGACCACCAGCGTGCGGTACCCCGCACCGGGCAGGGCCTGGACGCGCAGTCCCGGCCCGGCCGGTAGCGGCTCCGTGCGTCCCGTCCGGTGGTCGTACAAGCGCAGCATGACCCCCACCCTAGGCGGGCCTCTGCGCGAGGCTCAGAGCGGGCGGTCGGACGCCAGGGGGCCGAACGGCAGCGGCGCGGCCCCGTCCGTGCGGCGGACGGCGGCGAACCGCAGCCGCACGTAGTCGGCGACCCAGCCGGACTCGCGGCGCAGCGCGGGCGCGGCGAGGTCGTTGACGCGGTCGAGCAGCGGGTCGACCATCTCCGGCGGGACGTCCGCGAGCGCGCGCCCGGCGTAGGCGCGGACCCAGTCGGCGGCGCCGTTCGGGCCCTCGGTCATCCGGGTCGGGCGCTCGGCGTGCTCCAGCAGCCGCAGCGTGAACCCGCCGTCCTCCAGCTTCGCCGCGTACTCGGCCGGCGAGGGGAAGTACCAGGGCAGCTCCGGCTCGCCCAGGCCGAACACCCGCCAGGCCGTCTGCATCGCGACGATCAGCTCGGCGCAGTTCCCGGCGCCGCCCATCTCGCCGACGAACCGGCCGCCGGGGCGCAGCGCCGCGTGCACCCGCGCGATCACGGCGTCGGGGTCGCGGGTCATCCAGTGCAGCGCCGCGTTGGAGGCGACCGCGTCGAAGGACTCCCCGACGGCGAAGTCGTGGGCGTCGCCGACGATGAAGGACAGCCCGGGTTGCATGGCGATCGCCTGCGCGACCATCTCGGGGCTGCCGTCGATGCCCAGCACCTCGGCGCCCCGCTCGGCGATCTCCGCGCTGAACGCCCCGGTGCCGCACCCGAGGTCGATGATCCGTTCGCCGGGCTGCGGATCGAGCAGATCGACCAGGGGCGCGCCGTGCGCGGAGACGTACCCGAAGACGGAGTCGTACGTCGTCACGGCCCAATTCACTGTCATAATTTATCGGAGAAAGTCCTGCGAGGAGGCGGCGTTGGGAATGGCGGACGTCACGTCCGAGGTCCGGATCACCGGAGCCGAGCGTCCGGACGGCCTGACGCTGCGCACCGCCGGCCTGGCCGCGCGGGGCCTGCCGGAGCTGCGCGCCGAGGGCCTGCCGCCCTATCTGGGGGACGGCTGGGCGCGCGTCCTCGGTCTCGCGGCGCAGCGGCTCGCGGCGACCGGCGAGCCGCCCGACGAGCTCGCCCCCGGCGTCGAGATCCGGTTCGAGCCCGCCGGGGACGGGGCGCTCGTCGCCGTCCCGCCGCCGGGGCGCGACGCCGCCGAGTGGCGCCGGGACGTGCTGCTCCGGCTGTTCCCCGAGGCCCGAAGCTGAAGGCTCGTTCTAGAATCGAGTTCTGTCCAGCGTGAGAGGGGCTCGCAGGTGCCGTACCAGGAGCAGGTGTCGTACCGGGAGATCGAGTACGAGGTTCGCGACGGGATCGCCACCGTCACGCTGAACCGCCCGCAGAAGATGAACGCCTACACGTTCACCATGCGCAACGAGATGCTCGACGCCTTCGACCGCATCGACGCCGACGACGACGTGCGCGCCGTCGTGGTGACCGGCGCGGGCCGCGCGTTCTGCGCGGGCGCCGACCTGAGCGGCGGCGGCGACACCTTCGACAAGGAGAAGTCGAAGGACATGTTCGCCGGCGAGGACGACGTCCTGGAGGACGGCACCCCGCGCGACGGCGGCGGCACGGTGGCGCTGCGCATCGCCCGCTGCCTCAAGCCCGTCATCGGCGCGTTCAACGGCGCCGCGGTCGGCGTCGGCGTCACCATGACCCTCCCGATGGACGTCCGGCTCGCCAGCGAGAAGGCCAAGTTCGGCTTCGTGTTCGCGCGGCGCGGCATCGTCACCGAGGCCGCGTCCAGTTGGTTCCTGCCGCGCCTCGTCGGGATCGCGCAGGCCATGGAGTGGGCCGCGACGGGCCGCGTGTTCGACGCGCAGGAGGCCCTCGCGGGCCGCCTGGTCTCCCGCGTCTACGCGCCGGACGAGCTGCTCCCCGCCGCCTACGCCCTCGCCCGCGAGATCGCCGACAACACCTCGGCGGTGTCGGTCGCCGCGATCCGCCGCCTGATGTGGTCGGGCCTGTCCGCCCCGTCCCCGTGGGACGCGCACGCCGCCGACTCCCGGCTGATGGCCGCGCTCGGCGGCGGCGCCGACGCGGTCGAGGGCGTCTCGTCCTTCCTGGAGAAGCGCGACGCCGCCTTCCCGATGCGCGTCAGCAAGGACCTCCCGGCCGAAGTGCCCGACTGGCCCGTCCGCTGACCGCCGCCCGGCGGCCGTCCGCGAGGGCGGCCGTCAGGGCCGCTGCCCGGGGCGCTGGACCATGCCCGTCGCCTCCAGCGCCGTGTCCACCAGAACCTTTCCGGCCGGGACGTGCTTGGGCTTCAAAAGCGGCCTCGACGTCGGCGTGCTCTTGCCCAGCGAGTACGGGAGCGTCTGCGCCTTCACGTTCACGAGGCGCATGCCCAGGTAGGCGTAGGAGCCGGGATCGAGGACGAACTCGGTGCGGACGCCGTCCCCGCCGGTCCTGGCGAGGCCCACGCCGGGGCGTCCGAGCGCGTCCCGCACGCCCTGCCGGATCTCGACGCCGGGGATCAGCGCGTTGGTGCGGAAGATGGCGCCGCGCGCGGGCTCCGGCATGGACTGCTCAAGACTCAGGTAATGTCCGAGCCGCGCGAAGACCCATTGGTCGCGGCCCTGCCGGAACCCCGCCTTGCCCATCCCCCTCTGGGCCGCGTACGCGTCGGCCTGCTTCCGCAACTCCGACAGCTGCTCTTCCGGAGTCTTCGACAGTGTGCGGAGGTAGTCGTACCACTGGGCGGGGGTCCGCTCCTCCCCGTCCGGTTCGGTCTTGACCCAGCCCTCGTCCTCGATCTCCAGCTTCCGCTTACCGTCCGCCCCCATGGTGTAGCCGGCGCTCTTCAGGCCGTCGAAGCGAACCCAGGTCTCCCGCTGCACCTCGTACTCGGGCACCCTCGGATCGGCCCCGGCGTGGAAGACCTTCGTGTAGACCCACTGGTGGTTTCCCGGACGGTAGTCGAACCGCTGCTCGATCTCCCGCGCGGCGCCCTCCAGGAACGCGGCGGCGCCCACGGGGGTCGCGGAGACCGATGGCCTTCCGCCGCCGTTTCGCGCCGGTCCGTCGTCCAGGACGGCGATCGCCGCCGGCACGCCCAGCACGGCGACGGCGGTCCCGGCCGCCGCGAGCCGCCAGGCCGGAACGCGCGGCCCGGCCCGCCTCCCGGCCCGCCTCCCGGACCGCCTCCCGGACGCCGCCGCCACCAGCCGGGCGCGGCCGGGCGCCAGCCGCTCCGCGTCGGGCTCCGCGATCTCGTCGCGGAACGCGCGGACCCGCTCCTCGATGTCGTTCATCAGGCCTCCTCGTGGACGAGCGTCGGGTCGGATCCGCCGAGCGCCTCGCGGACCTTGCGCCGGGCGCGGTTCAACCGGGAGCGCACCGTCCCCAGCGGGATGGACAGCGCCTCGGCGACCTGCTGGTAGGAGAGGTCGGCCCAGGCGACGAGCAGGAGCACGTCCCGGTCCCGGGCGGACAGCCCGGCCAGCGCGCCCGCCAGCGCCCGGGACGACGCGGACGCGCTCACCCGGGCGTCCGCCCCCTCCATGGGGTCGGTGACCGGGTCGGCCCCGGTGCGGGCCAGGGCGCGCAGCATCCGCGTCTCGGACCTGCGGTGCTTGCCGATCAGGTTGGCGGCGATCCCGTACAGCCAGGGCAGGGCGTCCGGCCGGTCCGGGTCGTAGCGGCCCCGCCGCCGGAACGCCGCCAGGAACGTCTCGGCCACCACGTCGTCGGCGGCCTGGCCGCCGAGGCGCCGCCGGACGTAGCGGTGGACGGCCGGCGCGTGCCGGTCGTACAGCGCGGCGAAGACCTCGGGTTCGCGCAGGGAGCGCTCGATCAGGGCCGCGTCGTCGCCCGGGGGCGCCACCGGTGAGTCCCGTGAGCTGATGGTCATACGGCTCCGTCCTCGATCGCCCGTGCGGGAGGCCGCACGCTCGGCGTCGTCACCCGTCATCACCCGTCATCACCCGCAACCCGGGACAGAGTTCACGTTCTTATGGTGCTGGCGGTGTGTGTCGTATGAGTGACGGAGGGTATTAGCCGCCCGAAAGCGACATGTTCGGGGGTGCGTGGTGCAGATCAGTAAATACGCCGCCATCGGCGCCGGACTGCTGCTCCTCGCGGGATGCAGCCACGCGGACAAGCGGCAGGCCAGGACGGCGGGGCAGCACGCCGAGCTGGGGAGCAAGGCGCAGGCGTCCAGGCAGCCGACTCCGCCACCGCCGCGGAAGATCGACTGCGACCAGGTCAAGTGCGTCGCGCTCACGTTCGACGACGGCCCCGGTCCCTACACCGCGGGCCTGCTCGACACGCTGAAGAAGAACGGGGCGCGCGCCACGTTCTTCATGCTCGGCGAGAACGTCGGCGCGCACGCCGCCGTGGTGCGCCGGATGGCGCTCGAAGGGCACGAGCTGGCCAACCACAGCTGGTCCCATCCGCAGCTCACCGGGCTGTCGCCCGCCGGGGTGCGGTCGCAGATCCAGCGGACGCAGCAGGCCATCGCGCAGGCGTCCGGCGGGGTGCGGCCGACGCTGATGCGCCCGCCGTACGGGGCGACGAACAAGCGCGTCGGGCACGACATCGGGATGCCGCTGATCCTGTGGAGCGTCGACACGCTCGACTGGCGCTACCGCGACGTCGCCCGCGACACCCGGGTCGGGATCAAGGAGCCGCAACCCGGCGGCATCGTCCTGTACCACGACATCCACAAGGCGAGCGTGGAGTCCATCCCGAAGGTGGTGGACGGCCTGAAGAAGCGCGGGTTCACGTTCGTCACCGTGTCGGAGCTGTTCCAGGGGCAGAAGCTCACGCCGGGCGTGACCTACACCGAGCGGCTGAAGCCCGCGCCGGTCACGGCGAGCCCGCCGCCGGCCGGATCGTCGGCCGGGCCTGCGAGCCCTGGGCCGACACGCCCGGGGAACCCGGCGTCTCCGGCGCCGTCCAGCACCGGCTGACGGGCGCGGGCACGAGCACCGGCAACAGGTACGGGCAACGGCGCGGCCGGCCGCGTCAGCCGTCCTCCGGCTCCTCTCGGCGGGGGCGGCGGCGCGGCGGCGGCTGCGGCGGGACGACCTTCGCCGCGACCATGATCTCCTCGGGGACCTCGACCAGCTCGCCGGTGCGGCGGCGCACCATGAGGGTCTTGCCGGACCACGATTCGAGGACGCCGACGACGTCGCTGTACTCTCCCGTAGGCAGACGGCGGCGCAGCGAGATCCGCTGGCCCACGTCCGCGCCACTGATGGACACCACCAGCCGCGCGGCGAAGCGGGCGGACATGTGAGGACCCCCATGTCGAATCGACTGAGCCGTCGTGGCCATACTATTCACAGCGAGCTTGCGGTGAGCCGTGACGTGCGGCGGGGCCGGAAATCCGAGAGGAGTCACTGACGTGACCTACGTCATTGCGCAGCCCTGCGTGGACCTGCTCGACAAGGCATGCATCGAGGAGTGCCCGGTCGACTGCATCTACGAAGGGAAGCGTCAGCTCTACATCCACCCGGACGAGTGCGTCGACTGCGGTGCGTGCGAGCCGGTTTGCCCGGTTGAGGCCATCTACTACGAGGACGACGTCCCCGACCAGTGGAAGGACTTCTACAAGGTGAACGTGGAGTTCTTCGACGACCTCGGGTCGCCGGGCGGCGCCTCCAAGGTCGGAAAGATCGACAAGGACCACCCGATCGTCGCCGCCCTGCCTCCGCAGAGCCACGACGACTGAGCCGGGGGACCGGAGGGCGCGCCCGGCGCGGGCGCGTTCCCGAGGTCTCCCCGCGTCGATTTCTCCGGGCCGCGGCCTCCCCGGGTGCGGGAGGGCCGCGGCCCGTCGGCCGTGTCGGGCCCTGTGCGGCCGGGCAGGATCTTGAGTGAAGGAGCAGGTCAGTGTTCACGTTGCCGGACTTCCCGTGGGATCGGCTCGCGCCCTACAAGGAGCGGGCGCTGGCGCACGCGGACGGCATCGTCGACCTGTCCGTCGGGACGCCCGTCGACCCGACGCCCGCGCCGATCCGGGAGGCGCTCGCCGCGGCCGCCGACGCGCCCGGCTACCCGCAGACCTACGGGACGCCCGCGCTGCGCGAGTCGGTCGCGGGCTGGCTGCGCCGCCGCGCCGGCGTGTCCGGCGCCGACCCGGACGCGGTGCTGCCCGTCATCGGCACCAAGGAGCTCGTCGCGTGGCTGCCGACGCTGCTCGGCGCCGGCCCCGGCGACAAGGTCGTCTTCCCCGAGCTGGCCTACCCGACCTACGACGTGGGGACGCGGCTCGCCGGGGCGACGCCCGTCCCGGCGGACGGGCTGCTCGCGCTCGGCCCGGTGAACCCGAAGATCGTGTGGGTGAACTCGCCGTCCAACCCGACCGGCAAGGTGCTGCCCGCCGAGCACCTGCGCAAGGTCGTGGCGTGGGCGCGCGACCGCGGCGCGGTCGTGGTCAGCGACGAGTGCTACCTGGAGTTCGGCTGGGACGAGGCGAACCCGCCGATCTCGATCCTGCACCCGGACGTGTGCGGCGGCTCCCACGAGGGCCTGCTCGCCGTCAACTCCCTCTCCAAGCGCTCCAACATGGCCGGCTACCGGGCCGGGTTCGTCACCGGCGACCTGGCGATCGTGAAGCGGCTGCTGGAGGTCCGCAAGCACGCCGGCATGATCGTCCCGGCGCCGGTGCAGGCCGCGATGGCGGTCGCGTTCGCCGACGACGCGCACGTGGACGAGCAGCGCGAGCGCTACGCGCGCCGCCGCGCCGTCCTGCGGGCCGCGTTCGAGCGGCACGGGTTCCGCATCGACCACTCCGAGGCGTCGCTGTACCTGTGGGCGACGCGGGACGAGCCGTGCTGGGACACCGTCGCCCACCTGGCCTCCCTCGGCATCCTCGTCGGCCCCGGCGAGTTCTACGGCGCGGGCGGCGCCCGGCACATCCGGATCGCCTTCACCGCGACCGACGACCGCGTCGCCGCGGCCGCCGACCGCCTCTGACGCCGGCCCGTCCGACACCGCCCGCTTTGAGGACGCCCCGTCACGGACGGTGTCGGGGCGGTTCCGGCCTTGCATCGGATCCGGCGTTTCCGTATGAAACCGCCGGATCATTTGATACGTCTCATCGCGGTATGGGCTAGCGGAGCCCCAGTCGGTAGGATCCGCTGGTCTGCGTCCGGCATGTCGACGAAATGACGGAGGTGTCCGTGGGCGGAACGGCGATGGTTGTTCTTCTGGCGCTGATCCTGATCGCTTTGATCGTGCTCATCGTCGTCCTGCTGCGACGTCGTTCGGGTTCCCCGGCCCCCGCCCCGGCCCCGGCCGCGCCGCGCGACCCGTTCGCCGCCGAGGACCAGGTGGCCGGCGACCCGCGGACCCTCAAGGCCGGCGACATGGTCGAGTACCTCGGCACCCGCTACTTCGTGCGCGGCTCGCTGCGGCTGAAGGAGGGCGGCTTCACCTGGAGCGAGCACCTCCTGGACGCCGACACCATCGAGGGCACCAAGGTGTGGGTCTCCGTCGAGGAGGACCCCGACCTCGAGGTCGTCTGGTGGACGGAGTACGACGCCGGCGACCTGACCCCCGGCGAGAAGACCGTCGTCGTGGACGGCGTCGAGTACCGCCGCGACGAGCACGGCACCGCCGACTACACCAGCGAGGGCACGACCGGCGTCGGCGTCCAGGGCCGGGTGGAGTACGTCGACTACGAGGGCCCGCGCGGCAAGTACCTGTCGTTCGAGCAGTACGGCGGCGGCCAGTGGGAGGCGGGCCTCGGCGAGCGCGTCCCGACCGGATCGATGACGATCTACCCGGGTGGCGGTAGCTGAGTTGCGCGCGACCCTCGACACCCCCTACGCGGACGCGCGCGCGGACGGGCTCTCGTTCGTGCTCGGGCTGCCCCCGCTCACGGCGCTCGCCGTGCTGCCGCTGGAACGGGCGGGCCTCGCCGTGGAGATGCGCCTGCTCGGCGCGTCCCACCAGGTCATCGCGGGGCCGCTGAGCGAGACGGTGGCGTGCCTGCCGGACCGCACCGAGCCGCTGCCGGGGCGCGCCGCCACCAGCGTGCCCGGCTGGGCCTACGACTTCGCCGCGACGACCGCCGCGCACAGCGACGGGACGGCGTTCGCCCGCGCCGTCGAGGCCGTGTGCGCGCGGCTCGCGGACCGCGGTGACGCGCTGACCGGGGCCTTCCCCGGCTCCCCGCACGCCGTCACCGCACTGGCCATGGAAGAGACGCAGGAACCCGGCTTCGGCTGGCGGACCTGGCACGCCTACCCCCAGACCCGGGAGATCGTGATGACGCGCAGCCGGTTGGTGAGACCCTCGTGAACAGCAGATACCGGACGGCGGGCGCGGTGGCCGCCGCCGCCGTGGCCGCCGCGGCGCTCACCGGCTGCGGCCAGTCGCAGTCGTCGTGGATCGGCGACAAGTACTCCCGCGTCAGCGCCGACACCTACCGGTCCCCGAAGGCCCCGCAGTCGGTCGCCGGGGAGATCAGCCGGAAGTTCAAGCCGATCGACCGGGTGGACGACACGGTGGTCAAGGGCGCCGCGGGCGGGATCTTCCTGCGGTACCCGAAGCTCGTCGTCGGCGTCCTGCCGAACGGCGCGGGCAGCCGGATCACGGTCGACAAGCCCCGCCGCGGCTACAACCGCTACTACTCCCATGTCGGCGGGCACTGGGCGAGTCCCGGCAGCAACGGATGGAACAGCAGAGGCGCCGCGTCGTTCCGGGGCGGCGGCCCAGGGTCGGGCAAATGAGGAGCGACAGATGAACGACGACATCCTTCAGGAGATCGGCGCCACGTTCGCCTACGGCGCGGTCGGCATCGCGCTGATGGCGCTCGGCTACCTGGTGGTGGAGGTGACGACGCCCGGCCGGCTCGGCAAGCAGATCTGGACCGAGGGCAACCGCGGCGCCGCGCTGCTGCTGGCGGCCAAGCTCCTCGGCATCGGCGCGATCGTCACCACCGCGATCGTCACCAGCGACAGCGACCTGTCCGAGGGCCTGATCGACACGGCCGTGTTCGGCGCGTGCGGCATCGTGCTGATGATCGTCGCGTACTTCCTGCTGGACGTGACCACGCCGGGCAAGCTCGGCGCGACCCTGGTGAACGCCGACAGCGGCGGCACCGCCATCCACCCGGCGGGCTGGGTCGTCGCCGCCGCGGACCTCGGCGTCGCCGCGATCGTGGCCGGGGCGGTCTCCTGACGTCCCGCGACCTGGGCCAGGCAGCCCCTGACCAGTCCGATCTGGAGCGAGCCGACCTGGAGGAAGCCGCCCCGGCGCCCGCTCCGGCGGACGGGCCGGGGCGGTCGCGCGTATCCGCACGGCTGGCCCGCACCCTCGTCCTCGCGGCGGTGTTCACGTGCGCGGCGTGCGGGCTGGTGTACGAGCTGGCGCTGGTCGCGCTCGGCAGCTACCTGGTCGGCAACTCCGTCACGCAGGCGTCGATCGTCCTGTCGGTGATGGTGTTCGCGATGGGCGTCGGGTCGCTCGCGGCGAAGCCGCTGCAGGGCCGCGCGGTCGTCGCGTTCGCGGTCGTGGAGGGCGCGCTCGCGCTGATCGGCGGGGTGTCGGTGCTCGCGCTGTACGCGGCGTTCGCGTGGCTCGACCTGTACGTCCCGGCGCTGGTGGTGGTGGCGTTCGCGGTCGGCGCGCTGATCGGCGCGGAGATCCCGCTGCTGATGACGCTGCTGCAGCGGATCCGCAGGCAGGACGCGGGGTCGGCGGTCGCGGACCTGTTCGCCGCCGACTACGTGGGCGCGCTGGTCGGCGGGCTCGCGTTCCCGTTCCTGCTGCTGCCGGCGTTCGGCCACATCAAGGGCGCGCTGCTGGTCGGGGTCGTGAACGCGGTCGCCGGGATGGCGGTCGTGCTGTGGCTGTTCCGCCGCGACATCGGACGCGTCGCGCGGGGCGCGCTGGCGCTCGGCATGGTCGCGGTCCTCGCCGTCCTCGGCGGGACGTACGCCCTCGCGGACGGTTTCGAGGTGTCGGCGCGGCAGGCGCTGTACAGCGACCCGATCGCGGTCTCCAAGCGCACGAAGTACCAGGAGATCGTGATCACCCGGCAGGCCGGGCTGGGCCCGTCCGACCTGCGGCTGTTCCTCAACGGCGACCTGCAGTTCTCGTCGGTGGACGAGTACCGGTACCACGAGTCGCTCGTCCACCCGGTGATGTCGGGGCCGCACGGCAGGGTGCTGGTCCTCGGCGGCGGGGACGGGCTGGCGCTGCGCGAGGTGCTGCGCTACAAGGACGTCCGCAGCGCGACGCTGGTCGAGCTCGACCCGGAGATGCTGCACCTCGCGCGCACCTACCGGCCGATCGTGTCGCTGAACCACCGCTCGTTCGAGGACCCGCGCGTGCGGACGGTCGCCGCCGACGCGTTCTCGTGGCTGCGCGGCCTGCGCGAGCAGTTCGACGCGGTCATCGTGGACATGCCCGACCCCGACGACGTGTCCACGGCCAAGCTGTACTCGGTCGAGTTCTACGGGATGGTGAAGCGGGCCCTCGCGCCGGGCGGGCGGATGGTCGTCCAGTCGGGGTCGCCGTACTTCGCGCCGAAGTCGTTCTGGAGCATCGAGAAGTCGATCGCGGCGGCCGGGTTCGCGGTGAACCCGTACCACGTGGACGTGCCGAGCTTCGGCGACTGGGGCTTCGTGCTCGCGTCCGCCGGGAGGGAGCCGCCCGCGCTGCGGCTCGCGCCGGACGTCCCCGGCGGCCTGCGCTTCCTCGACGGCTCCGTGCTCCAGGCGGCGACGGTGTTCCCGAAGGACCGCCGCGGCCGCGACGTCGAGGTCAACACGCTCGTCCACCCGCGCCTCGTCGAGTACGAGGGCGAGGAGTGGAAGAACTCCTGAGCAGGCCGGCTCCGATGGGCGGCATGGTCCGCCACGTCGGAGCTTGACTACTTCCCGTAAACACTTGACTACTCTCCGGCCTTTCTGCGGTCGGGCTCCGGGAAGGGGGCGAAGCGAGACCCGAAGGAGGATTCAGTGACAGGTTTCCTGACAGGTGGCGCGCGGCGCAGGGCGTGGTGCGGCATCCTGGCGTTCGTCCCGCTCATCGTGGGACTGACCGCGGCGGGCGTACCGGCCGGCGCCGCGCCGGGGACCGGGCGGCTCCCGGTCAAGAAGATCGAGAGGATCATGCAGGCCGAGGGGACCGTGAGCAAGAGCGGTGTCCTCGAGATCGACATCGATCGCTCGGACCTGAAGGTCACCGGCGGCAAGCCGCGGGTGCGGTTCGAGAACGGCTTCCAGATCCAGCACGAGGTGTACTTCCAGTCGATCGGCCGGAACAAGGCGATCATGAACGGCGATCTGGCGCTGCGCCCGCAGGAGATCCAGCGGGTCATCGACGGCTATCTCGCCCACGGCATCATCTTCCAGGCCCAGCACCAGCACCTCTACGACCTCGAGCCGATGGTCTGGTTCCTGCACTTCCGGGCGGTGGGCGACCCGCTCAAGCTGGCCGGGGCCATCCACGACGTCATCCGCCGCAACACGTCCACCCCGCTGCCGCAGACCCTGCCGAAGCACCCCCGGACCCCGCTTCCGGCGAAGCGGCTGGGCAAGATCCTGGGCGGGGACGCCATGGTCGGCGAGAACGGGATCGTCACCGTGACGGTGCGGCGCACCGACAAGATCCGCCTCGGCGGCATCCGCATCGACCCGGACCTGGGCGTGTCCACCAGCGTGCAGTTCCAGCCGGTCGGCAAGGGGATGGCGGCCGTGGTGCCCGACTTCTCGATGACCTCCGGGGAGGTGCAGCCGGTCATGAGGACCATGCGCCGCCACCGCTGGGAGGTCGGATGCCTCTACAACCAGGAGACCGCGGAGCAGCCGCAGCTGTTCTTCTCCCACATGTTCAAGGTCGGCGACCCGATCACCCTCGCTCGCCAGGTCCGCGAGGGGCTCGACCACACCGCCGCCCAGCGCGCCTGATCCCGGATCGTCGGGGACGACGGGCAGGCCGGCCCGCAGCCGTCCAGGCCGCGGGCCGGCTTCGTCGCGCCGGGCGGGTCAGTCCGGGACGGACTGGCGGATGGCCTTGTCCACGGCCCGCTGGAACGACGTCACCAACGACTGGATCATCAGCGGCTTGAGCTTCCCCGCCATCTCCATGAGCTGCTCGCGCTCCTGCGGCGCCCGCCCGCCCTCCCGGTAGGGCCGGACGACGGTGTCCTGGAAGACCTGCTGGAGCTCGGCGGCCAGCGCGGTCGTGTGCCGGTCGACGGCCTCATGGGACGCGATCAGGGTGTCCAGCGGCATCGGCAGCGCGGCCAGCTCGGCGCTGATCCCGAGCAGCGCGGGGCTGACGACCCGGACGACGTCCTCCGACACCTGCTCGACGACGCCGAGCGCCGCCAGCCGCTTGATCGTCGCGTCGTCGAGATGGCGCCCGGCCCGCCGGTCGAGCTCGTGGCGGTCGAGGTCCTCCGGACGTTCCGGCGCCCAGGGCGACAGCAGCGCGCGCTGGAGCGCGAGGTCTTCGGCGGGGGCGTCCAGGGGGATCTTCTTGAGGTGCTTCTCGATGGAGGCGAGGGTGAGCCCGAGCGACTGGAGCTCCCGGACGAGTTCGAGCCGTGCGAGGTGGTCGGGGCCGTAGAGGCCGGTGCGTCCGCGCAGGCGGGGCGGGGGGAGCAGGCCGCGCCCGGCGTAGAACCGGACGGTGCGGACGGTGACCCCGGCACGCGAGGCCAGCTCGTCGACGGTGAGCTCCATCCCGCCTCCCTCTATGTGACAGCACCAGTGTTACATTAATCATGTATCAGCACGCGCTTACTTGAGGGAGACCGCCGGATGGGACGGGACATCTACACCGAGGAGCACGAGGCCTTCCGCGACATGGTGCGCTCCTTCATCGCCAAGGAGGCGGCGCCGCACCACGAGCAGTGGGAGAAGGACGGGATCGTCTCGCGCGAGGTGTGGCTGGCGGCCGGCCGCGCGGGCCTGCTCGGCATCGACATGCCGGAGGAGTACGGGGGCGGCGGCAACGACGACTACCGGTACTACGTCATCTTCAACGAGGAGCTGGCGAAGGCCGGCATCCACGGGCCGGGCTTCGCCGTCCACAACGACATCAACGGCGGCTACCTGCGCCAGCTCTGCACGGACGAGCAGCGGCAGCGGTGGTTCCCCGGCTACTGCTCCGGTGAGATCATCACCGCGATCGCGATGACCGAGCCCGCCGCCGGGTCCGACCTGCAGGGCATCAAGACCACCGCCGTCAAGGACGGCGACGACTACGTCCTCAACGGGTCGAAGACGTTCATCTCCAACGGCATCCTCGCCGACCTCGTCATCGTCGTCGCGAAGACCGACCCGGCCGCCGGGGCGAAGGGCGTCAGCCTCCTCGTCGTCGAGCGCGGCATGGCGGGCTTCGAGCGCGGCCGCAACCTCGACAAGGTCGGCATGCACGCGCAGGACACCGCCGAGCTGTTCTTCGACAACGTCCGCGTCCCGAAGGCGAACCTCCTCGGCGAGGAGGGCATGGGCTTCATCTACCTGATGACCAACCTCGCCCGGGAGCGGCTGTCCATCGGCGCGACCGCGATGGCCGCCGCCGAGGACGCCTTCGAGCAGACCCTCGAGTACTGCAAGACCCGCGAGGCGTTCGGCCGCCCGATCGGCAAGTTCCAGCACAACCGCTTCACGCTCGCCGAGATGAAGACGGAGCTGACGATCGCCCGCTCCTTCACCGACGAGTGCATCCTCAAGGAGAGCAAGGGCGAGCTGACCGCCGACGAGGCCGCCATGCTCAAGTGGTGGAACACCGAGCTGCTCAAGCGGGTCGTCGACCGCTGCGTCCAGCTCCACGGCGGGTACGGCTACATGACCGAGTACCCGATCGCGAAGGCGTACCAGGACGTCCGCATCCAGACGATCTTCGGCGGCACCACCGAGATCATGAAGGAGATCATCGGGCGCGGCCTCGGCGTCTGACCGGCGGCCGGCCCGGCTCAGCCCAGCGGGGGCACCACCGCTTCGATGAGGTGCGGGCCCGGTTCGGCGAGCGCCTTGCCGAACTGGGCCGCGAACTCCTCGGCCGTGTGCGCGCGCGACGCCGGGACGCCCATCCCGGACGCCAGCGCGACGAAGTCGAGCGCGGGCCGCGACAGGTCGACCATGTCGCGGGTGATGGTGCCCTCCTCCGGCGGGGCCGGGACGGCGCCGACCCGCGTCGTCTCCATCGACAGGATCGCGTAGGCGCCGTTGTTGAACACGACGGTCGTGACGTCGAGGCCCTCCCTGGCCTGCGTCCACAGCGCCGACAGCGTGTACATGGCGCTGCCGTCGGCCTCCAGGCAGACGACCGGGCGGTCCGGGCAGGCGATCGCGGCGCCGGTCGCGACCGGCAGGCCCTGCCCGATCGCGCCGCCGGTCAGCGACAGCCAGTCGTGCGGCGGCGCGCCCGCCGTCGCGCCGGGCAGCCACAGCCCGGACGTGTTCGCCTCGTCCGACACGATCGCGCCCTCGGGCAGCAGCGCGCCGATGACGGCGGCGGCGGTCTCCCCGGTCAGCGCCCCGGACGGCAGCTCCGGCCGCGCCGCGACCTGCACGGCCGGGCGCGCCTCCTTCGCGATCGCGTCGGCGAGCCCGGTGAGCGCCCCGGTCGCGTCGGCGCCGAGGTCGTGCACCTGGCAGCCGTCCGGCACCAGGTCGCCGGGAAGGTCCGGGTAGGCGAAGAACGTCACGGGACGGCGCGCCCCCGCGAGCACGATGTGCCGGACGCCCGCCAGCTGCGCCGCCGCCATCTCGCCGAGGTAGGCGAGCCGCTCCACCGCCGTGACCCCGGCGCCGCGCTCCAGCCGCGCCGGGAAGGTCTCGCACAGCACCCGCGCCCCGGTCGCCGCCGCGATGCGCCCGGCGGCCTCCAGCCCGTCGCGCCGGGCCGCGTCCCCGCCGATCAGCAGGACGCACGGCTCGCCGCCGGTCAGCGCGGCCGCCGCCCGGTCCACCGTGCCGCCCGGCACCGGCTCCGGGGGAGGGGCGGGGGACGCCGCCGCCGTGGCGCCGCCGTCCGACCAGGCGACGTCGGACGGCACGATCAGCGTGGCAACACCGCCCGCGCGCGCCGCCGTGACCGCCTCGGCCGCGGCCTTCCCGGCCTCCGCCGCGCTCACCGGCCGCCCCAGCCAGGCCGACACCGACCCGGCCACGGCCGCGATGTCGGACTGGAGCGGCGCGTCGTACTGCTGGTGGCCGGTGGCGTGGTCGCCGATGATGTTGACGATCGGCGTTCCGGCGCGCCGCGCGTTGTGCAGGTTGGCGAGCCCGTTGCCGAGCCCCGGCCCGAGGTGCAGCAGCACGGCGGCCGGGTCGGCGGCCATCCGCCCGTACCCGTCGGCGGCGCCCGTCGCGACGCCCTCGAACAGGCACAGCACGCCCCGGGCGCGCGGCTCGGCGTCCAGCGCCGCGACGAGGTGCAGCTCGGACGTGCCCGGATTCGCGAACCAGACGCCGACACCGGCGTCCGCCAGTGTGCCCACCATGGCCTGCGCGCCGTTCATACGCCCCTCCTAAGAGTCAGCCGAACAGGACACCCGGATTGAGTATCCCGTCCGGATCGAAGGATCTCTTGATCCGCCGCATGAGGTCCACCTTCGCCGGATCCTCCAGGGCGCGGAAGTGGCGGATCTTCTCGCGGCCGATGCCGTGCTCCCCGCTGATCGTCCCACCGAGGTCGGCGGCTGCCGCGAGCAGCTCGTCCATGACCTGCGTCAGCGCCTCCTCGTCCGGCTGGAACACCGACAGGTGGACGTTGCCGTCGCCCGCGTGCCCGCAGCCGCCGATCAGTGCGCCGTGCCGCCCGGCGATGGCGGGGACGGCCTCGAAGAAGCGGGCGAGCGCGGCGCGCGGCACGACGGCGTCCACGATCGCGTTGGCGCCTGCGTTCCGCGCCGCCCAGAACGCCTTCTCGCGGGCCGTGACCAGCTTCTTGAGGGGCTCGCCGCGCAGGACGTAGGCGTCGGCGGCGCCCAGTTCGGCCAGCTCCTCCCCGAGCGTCTGGACGTCCTCGTCCAGCCGCTCCGCCGACCGGTTCTCCAGCACGACCAGCAGGTAGGCGCCGACGGCGGCGCGGACGCTCTCCGGCACCCCGAGGTCCAGCCCGGCGTTCTGCGTGATCGCCGCCATCGCGATGAGGTCCACGTACTCCAGCACGAGCGGGTCGAGGCCGCCGCCGGTCAGCCGGGGCACGGCCGCGGTGACCGACTCGGTGCCGGGGAACGGCGCGAGCACCCCGGCGCGGTGCGGCAGCCGGGGCCGCAGCCGCAGCGTCACCTCCGTGACGAGGGCCAGGGTGCCCTCCGACCCCACGATGAGCTGCGTCAGGTCGTAGCCGGTGGACGTCTTCACGTACCGGCCGCCCGTCCGGATCACCTCGCCGGTGGGGAGCACCGCCTCCAGGCCGAGGACGTGGTGCCGGGTCACGCCCTCCTTCACCGCGTGCATGCCGCCCGCGTTCGTCGCGACCGTCCCGCCGATGCTGGCGCCGCCCTCGCCGGGGAAGATCGGGTAGACGAGGCCCTCGGCGGCGGTCGCCTCGTCGAGTTCGGCGAGGGTGACGCCGGGCTGCACCACCGCGACCTGCCCGCCGGTGTCGATCTCCAGGATGCGGTTCATCCGCTCGAACGACACGACCAGCCCGCCGGGACGCGGCACGGCGGCGCCCGACAGGCCCGTCCCGGAGCCGCGCGCCGTGACCGGGAGCCGGTGCGCGGTGGCGACCCGCAGCACCGCCGCGACCTGCGCGGCGTCCGCCGGCCGCACCAGCCAGTCGGGCGGCACCGGGGCGACGCCCAGCGACTCGTCCCGCCCGTAGTCCAGGGGCACCGCCTCGCCCGACAGGACATGCTCGTCGCCGACCGCCTCGCTCAGCGCCGTCCGGACATCCGCCATGCTTCCCTCCCACCGGGAAAGGTTCCGGCGCTCACCTCGCGGAAACCTCGCGGCTGCCAGGTTTGCCGCGTGAACGCACTTGACGAAACGGTCGTACGGCTCGGCTCCGTGCGCAAGGCATTCGGCGGGGTCGCCGCGCTGGACGGGGTGGACCTGGAGATCGGCGCGGGCGAGTCCGTCGCGGTGATGGGGCCGTCCGGCAGCGGGAAGTCGACGCTGCTCAACATGGTCGCGGGCCTGGACCGCCCGACGTCCGGGACGGTGGAGGTGAACGGCGAGGACCTCACCGGGATGGGCGAGGCCGCGCTGGCGCGGTACCGGCGCCGCCGGATCGGGATGGTCTTCCAGTTCTTCAACCTGCTCGACGACCTGCCCGTGCTGGAGAACGTCGCGCTGGCCGGGCGGCTCGCGGGCGTCCCCGGCCGCAAGGCGCGGGCGCGGGCGGTGGAACTGCTGGACGAGCTCGGCATCGCCGCCCGCCGGGACGCCTACCCGGCGGTGCTGAGCGGCGGGGAGCGGCAGCGCGTCGGCGTGGCGCGCGCGCTGATGAACCGTCCCGCGCTGCTGCTCGCGGACGAGCCGACCGGCGCCCTCGACAGCGGCACCGGCGAGCAGGTCGCGGGCCTGCTCCTCGACCTCAACCGGCGCGGCCAGACGCTGCTGCTGGTCACCCACGACGAGGCCCTCGCGACCCGCTGCGCGACCCGGCTGGTGGAGTTCCGGGACGGCCGGATCGTCCGCGAGGCCGCGCTGGAGAGGAGCGAGCCGTGGGCCGCCCGCTGAGCGCCGTGTGGGCGGCGTCCCGGGCGGGGGTGCGGCGCCGCCGGGTGCAGGCGGTCAGCATCGCGGTCGTCGTCGCGCTGTCCACGGCGACGCTCGTGTTCGGGCTCGGCCTGCTCAGCGCGTCGAACTCGCTGTTCGCCGACGCGTTCGCGCAGGCGCGCGGCGCGCACGCGGCCGTGACCTTCGACGCCGGAGCGGTGACCGCCGACCGGGTCGCGGCGACCGCGCGGGCGTCCGGGGTCGCCGCCGCGGCCGGCCCGTTCCGGACGGCCGTGCTGCCGCCGGGGCCGGGGACGGGCCCGCGGCGCGTCGGCGGCGACGGCCTCCTCGTCGCGGGCCGCGCCGACCCCGGCGGTCCGGTGGACAAGCTGACGATCACCTCGGGACGGTGGGTCCGCGCCCCCGGCGAGATCGTGCTGCGGGGCGGGCCGGGAGGCCCCGTGAGGCTCGGCGGCACCGTCGCGTCGCCGGGGCTGCCGCCGCTCAAGATCGTGGGCTTCGCCAGGTCGGTGACGGGCGGGGCGGACGGCTGGGTGACGCCCGCCCAGATCAGCGCCCTCCGCCCGGACGGCCTGCAGATGCTCTACCGGTTCGACCGCGCGGGCGACGCGTCCGAGCTCCGGCAGAGCCTGGCCACGGCGACGGCCGGGCTGACGATGCGGGACCACGCGTCCTACCTGGAGACCGAGAAGGCGTTCGAGGAGGACTTCAACGAGCTGATCCCGTTCATCACGGTCTTCGGGGCGCTCGCCATGGCCGTCGCGGTGTTCATCATCGGCAACGTGGTCAGCGGCGCGGTCGTCGCGGGCTTCCGGCGCATCGGCGTGCTGAAGGCGATCGGCTTCACCCCGGCGCAGGTGGTCGGCGTGTACCTCGGGATGATCGCGCCGCCCGCGCTGCTCGGCTGCGCGGCGGGCCTCGCGGCCGGGCACCTGCTCGCCGCGCGGGTCGCGGGCGACCTGGCCGCCGGGTTCGAGCTGCCGTCCGCGGGCGGCGCCGGCCTCCTGCTGGACGTCCTGGCGGGCGGCTGCGTCCTCGCGCTCGTCGCCCTGGCCGCGCTGGTCCCGGCGCTGCGGGCCGGTCGGCTCCCGGCGGCCCAGGCGATCAGCGCCGGGACCGTGTCGCGCGGCGGACGGGGCCGGCAGGCGCAGCGGTGGCTGGCCCGCGCCCGGCTGCCCGTCCCGGTCGGCCTCGGGCTGAGCCTGCCCGTCGCCCGGCCCGCCAGGTCGGCGCTCACCCTCGCGGGCCTGTGCCTCGGCGTGACGGCGGTGACCATGGGCTTCGGCCTCCACCAGACGGTCTCGATGATCCTCACGGCGGACACCGAGGGGCACACGTCCGTCAACGTGGGCGTCGACCCGCACCGCCAGGGATCGGCGAACCTGTCCGAGGCGCAGGTGACGGCGCTGCTGAAGGCGCAGCCCGGCACCGCCCACGTGATGTCGTTCCGTCCGCAGCCCGTGAGGGGCGCCGGGCTCCCGTCGGGGCTGGTCGCCGAGACCTACAGCGGCGACTACCGCCCGTTCCTCGGCGACAGTCTCGTCCGCGGGCGCTGGTTCACGGGACGCGGCGAGCTGGTGGTGACGGAGGCGTTCCTGCGGCTCCACGACCTGGACGTGGGCGACACCCTCACCCTCCAGGCGGACGGGACGAAGGCCGCCGTGCGCATCGTCGGCTCCTTCGCGCACTCCGACACCACCCGGCTGATGCTCGACGCCGCGAGCCTCCCGGACGTCCGGGAGGGGCCCGAACCGCGCCCGTACGGGGTGATCGTGACGCCGGGGACGGACCCGGCCGCCTACGCCGAGCGCATCAACACGGCCGGGGCCTCCAGCGGCCTGTTCGCCGAGCCCACCGAGCCCGACCTCGGCGGCCGCGCGGTCTTCGACGGCCTGTTCGTGCTGTTCTCGCTGATCATCTGTACGGCGGCGGCGCTGGGCGTCCTCAACAGCGTGCTGCTGAACGCCCGGGAGCGGAGCCGGGATCTGGGCGTCCTGAAGGCCGTGGGAATGGCGCCGCGCCAGGTCGTCTTCATGATGGTGACGTCCATGGCCGCGCTGGGGGTCGTCGCGGGCGCGCTCGGGGCCCCGCTGGGCGTCCTGGCGCATCACGGTGTCGTCATGCTCACCGGAGAGATGCTCAGTAGCGGGATGGCGGCGGCGTGGATCCACGTCTACGGCTGGACGCTGCTGCTGCCGCCGGCCTGCGCCGGGGTGCTCGTCGCCGTCCTCGGCGCGTGGGCGCCCGCCGGGCGGGCCGCCGCGACCCGCACCGCCACCGTGCTCCGCAGCGAGTGATCAGGAGGCGGTCCGGAGGGGCTCAGGAGGCGAAGGCGACGGCCACGGTCAGCCCGCCGTCCGGGTTGGCCGTGGCCGTCACCGTCCCGCCGTGGGCCTGGACGATGGCGGCGACGATCGACAGCCCGAGCCCGGCGCCGCCGTCGGTGCCCGTCCGCTCGCCGGCCAGCCGCCGGAACGGCTCGAACAGCCCGTCCACCTCGTCCGGCGGGACGTGCGGCCCGGTGTTCGCGACGGTCAGCTCCCCGTCGCGCAGCTCCACCCGGACGGTCCCGCCGCGATGGTTGTGGCGGATCGCGTTCTGCACCAGGTTGGCGACCATGCGGGCGAGCAGCACCTCGTCCCCGGCGACGGTGACGGGCCGCGTGTCGGTGGTGACGGTGACCCCGGCGCGCTCTGCGGACGCGAGGTTCTCCCCGGCGACCTGCCCGGCGACCGCCGCCAGATCGACCGGGTCGCGCCGGTCGAGCCCGCGCTCGCCCTGCGCCAGGACGAGCAGCCCCTCGATCAGCCGCTCCGACCGCCCCGTGTTGCGCAGCATCTCCGCCCGCACCACGGCGAGCCGCTCCGGCGACGGGTCGGCCAGCCCCACCTCGATCGCGGTCCGCTGGACGGCGAGCGGCGTGCGCAGCTCGTGCGAGACGTTGGCGACGAACCGGCGCTGGCTGTCGGCCGCCCGCTCCAGCCGGTCGAGCATCGCGTCGAAGGTGTCGGCGAGCTGCCTCAGCTCGTCGCGCGGGCCGTCCAGCGCGATCCGCTCGTGCAGGGTGGACAGCGACAGCCGGCGCGCGGTGCCGGTGATGCGGTGCAGCGGCCGCAGCAGCCGCCCGGTGAGCCACCACGACACCGCGAACGCCAGCACCACGATCACCGCGATGGCGGTCAGGATGACGAGCTGCTGCGACCCGACCAGGCTCTCCTGGAACTGCTCCTGCCCGATGACCCGCTTCCGGCCGTCGACCGGCCCGCGCACCTCTCCGGACGCGATCGGATCGGCCGGGAACGGGACGTCCTGCACCCGGTCGTTCACGATCCTCGTCTGGATCCACAGCACCGCGCCCAGCACGCCCAGCGTGATGACGGTGAAGAGCCCGCCGTACAGGAGCGTCATCCGCGCCCGGACGGTCATCGGCCGCACAGCCGGTACCCGCTTCCCGGCACGGTCACGATGACGGGCGGTGCGCCGAGCTTGGCGCGCAGCTTGCTCATCGTCACCTTCACCACCGTCGTGAACGGGTCGGTGTGCTCGTCCCAGGCCCGCTCCAGCAGCGCCTCCGTGCTGACGACCGTGCCGCGCGCCTGCATCAGCACCTCCAGCACCGCGTACTCCTTGCGGGACAGCGGCACCGGGCGCCCGTCCCGGAACACCTCCCGCCGCGCCGTGTCCAGGGTGATCCCGGCGTGCTCCAGCACCGGCGGCAGCGGCGGGGCGTTCCGCCGCGCCAGCGCCTTGACCCGCGCCGCCAGCTCGTCGAACGCGAACGGCTTGGCGAGGTAGTCGTCGGCCCCGAGGTTCAGCCCGTCGACCCGCTCGTGCACCGCGCCCGACGCCGTCAGCATCAGGATGCGGACGGCCGCGCCCCGCTGCGCCAGCTCACGGCAGATCTCGTCGCCGTGGACGCGCGGCAGGTCGCGGTCGAGGACGAGCACGTCGTAGTCGTTGACCGCGAGCCGCTCCAGGGCCCCGTCCCCGTCGTAGGCGACGTCGACGGCCATCGCCCGCTTCCGCAGCCCCTCGGCGACCAGATCGGCCAGGAACCGCTCGTCCTCGGCCACGAGAATCCGCATCGTCCCATTCCCGCAGACCCCCGATAAGGCCGCGGTTAACGTCCGGACGGCTCGGGCGGTTCGGGCGGCTCGGACGGCTAGGTCGTCTCAGGCGCCTCCGTCGTCAGGGACACGAGGAGGTCGTTGAGGCGGCCGACGAACGCACCCGGCTCGTCGATGCGGGCGCCGCAGGTGAGGACGGCCTGGTCGAACAGGAGGTGCGCCCAGTCGGCCAGGCGCGGGTCGTCCTGCCCGCCGTTGAGCCGCTCGACCAGCGGATGCCGCGGGTTGATCTCCAGGACCGGCCGGCTCGGCAGGCCCGACCCGCGCATCCGCTGCGCGAGGGTGAAGTCGTTCTCCGGCCCGTCCCCGACGATGCAGGCGGGGGAGGTGGTGAGACGGCTGGTCACGCGCACGTCGACGGCCCTGCCGTCCAGGTGCTCCTTGAGCTTGCCGAGGAGGTCGGCGTAGTCGGCTCCGGCCTGCTCGGCGGCCTCCTTGTCGGCCTCGTCCTCCAGGCCGCCGAAGTCGGGCGCGCCCTGCGCGACCGACTGCAGCCGCTTCCCGTCGAACTCCGGCAGGGCGGTGACCACGAAGGTGTCCACGGCGTCGTCCAGCAGCAGCACCTCGATGCCCTTCTCCCGGAACGCCTCCAGGTGCGGGCTGGACGCCGCGTCCGACATGCCGGGGGCCAGCAGGTAGTAGATCTTGTCCTGGCCGTCCTTCATGCGGGACGTGTAGTCGGCGAGCGAGACGCCGTCGCCGCCGGTGGTGGTGAACCGCAGGAGCGCCGCGATGTCGTCCCGGTGGGCGGGGTCCTCGGGGATCCCCTCCTTCAGGGTGGCGCCGAACTCCTTCCAGAAGGCCGCGTACTTCTCGGGCTCGCCGTCGGCCATGTCCTTGAGCAGCCGGAGCACCCGCTTGACCGCGCTCGACCGGATGTGGTCCATGGCCTGGCCGCCCTGGAGGATCTCCCGGGAGACGTTCAGCGGCAGGTCGGCGGAGTCGATGACGCCGCGCACGAACCGCAGGTACCGCGGCATCAGCCGGTCGGTGTCCTCCAGGATGAAGACGCGCTGCACGTGGAGCCGCACGCCCTGGATCGCCTGCGCGAGCCACAGGTCGTACGGGGCCTGCGACGGGACGAACAGCAGCAGCGTGTACTCGAACCGCCCCTCGACCTTCGCGTGGACGTACGCGAGCGGGTCGGCGAAATCGTTCGTGAGCTGCCGGTAGAAGTCGTTGTAGTCCTGCTGCTTCAGCTCGCTTTTCGGACGCGCCCACAGGGCCGTGGCCTGGTTGACGGGGGTGTCGTCGTCGCCCAGCAGGATCGGGCGGCCGATGTGGTCGGAGTACCGCTTGATGATGGAACGCAGCCGGTACTCGCTGAGCAGCTCGTCCTCGCCCTCGCGCAGGTGCAGGACGATCGTCGTGCCGCGCTCGGCGCGCTCCACGGGCTCCAGCGTGTACCCGCCCTTGCCCTCCGACGACCAGCGCACGCCCTCCGCCGCCGGCAGCCCGGCGCGGCGGGTCGTCAGCGTCACCCGGTCCGCGACGATGAACGCGGCGTAGAAGCCGACGCCGAACTGCCCGATCAGCGCCGTGTCGCCGCGCCCGTCGCCGCTGCGCGCGCGGAGGAACTCCGCGGTGCCGGACCGGGCGATCGTGCCGATGTTGTCGATGACCTCCTGCCGGCTCATCCCGATGCCGTCGTCGGCGACGGTGATCGTGCGGGCGTCCTTGTCGAAGGAGACCCGGATCCGCGGCTCGCCGTCCGCTTCCGGCCCGTCCGGTTCCGTCTCGGCGGTCTCCGGGTGTGCGTACCGCTCGATACGGAACCGGTCGATCGCGTCGGACGCATTGGAGATCAGCTCGCGGAGGAATATCTCCTTGTCGCTGTAGAGCGAATTGGCCATCAGATCGAGGATCTGGGCCGCCTCGGCCTGGAAGCCGAACGTCTCCTCCGCCGGCAGAGTCACCGTTTCCCTCCTGGTCAACGCCTTTCGGACAACCCATCAGAATAGGAATGCCGCCCGACCCGGTCAACCATTCCGCCGGAGCGTCACCCGAAGATCGCGGCGGGGTCGCCGCGGTACCAGGTGTTGTCGATGCGCATCCGTCGCACGACCCAGCGCCGCCCGTCCCGGACCAGTTCGACGTCGTAGGGGTTCTTCAGGAGGGCGAACGTGGAGTGGTCCGCGCTGAGCAGGTGCTGCGCCTCCACCAGGGCGGTGAGCCGCGCGGTGTCGCCGTCTACGGCGATGCGCGGGTTGGCGACCTGGTGGGTGGTGTCCACCCGGCCGGTGAACGAGTCGAGGATGGTGGTGACGATCGTGTCCCGTCCCACCATCAACGGCGGCTGCCCGCCCCAGCGGGCCGCCGCCGGACGGAAGTCGAGTTCGGCGTCGGCGGCGAAGGCGGAGGCGAACAGCGCGGCGTCCTTGAGGTCCTGGCCGAGGGCGAACCGGTGGAGCGCGTCCACGATCTCGGTCCGGTCCCGCAGCTCCCGCACCGCGGCGTCGGTGTCGCCGTCCGCGGCCGCCATCGCCTGCTGGTCGATCACGTACATGTCTGCTCCCGTGCACGTCAGAGGAAGGAACCCCTCCACTCTTCGCGGGGCCGGACGGCCGATCAACGCGGCCCTGTGCAACGATCGTGAAGCGTGAATTAACGATGAGGAGGGGCCGCATGCTGGAGCGGCACGAGATCGAGTCCTTCCTCACCCTCGCCGAGGAGCTGCACTTCGGCCGGACGGCCGGACGGCTGCGCGTCTCCACCTCCCGGATCAGCCAGACGATCGCCAAGCTGGAGCGCCGCGCCGGGGTGGCGCTGTTCGACCGCACGAGCCGCCGCGTCGAGCTGACCCCGGCGGGACGGCGGCTGTACGACGACCTGCGCCCCGCCTGGAAGCGGGTCACCGCCGCGTTCGAGGAGGTCATGGAGACCGGGCGCGGGCTGACCGGTCTGCTCCATGCGGCCTTCACCGACGCCGCGGGCGGGCAACTGCTGGCCGGGGCCGCCGAGCTCTTCCGCCGCCGCCTGCCCGGCACCGACGTCCGGCTCCGCGAAGCGCGGCCCGGCGACCTCGTGCCCTGGCTGCGCGACGGTGAGATCGACATCGGCCTCGGGTGCCTCCCCGTCGACGAGCCCGGCATCGCCGCCGGTCCCGTGCTGGTGTCGGAGGCGCGGATGCTCGCCGTCCCCGCCGGGCACCCGTTCGCGCGCCGGACGTCGGTCTCCCTGGAGGACCTGGCCCGGGTCGCCGTCCTGCGGTACCCCGACACCGTGTCCGCGTCCCTCCGCCATGACCGCAGCCCGGCCGCCACGCCGTCCGGGCGTCCGATCGCGCCCGGCCCGGCGGTCGCGACGTTCGGCGAGATGCTCACCCTCATCGGCGCGGGCGCGGGCGTCTTCCCGGTCGGCGCGCACGTCAGGCGCTACCACGCCCGCCCCGACGTCGCCTACGTCCCCTTCGACGACGCCCCGCCCATCGACTGGGGCCTGCTGTGGCGGACCGGCGGCGAGACCGCCCGCGTCCGCGCCTTCGCCGAGGCCGCCCAGGACCTCCTTGACTGACGCACGCAAGAATGGCCCGGTACGACATCTCCGACGGCGAGGAGAACGCGAGATGAGAATCGTCGTTGACGACCTGACCGGGCCGCAGGTCGCGGAGTTCCTGGCCGAGCATCTCCGCGAGATGCGGGCCGTCACGCCGCTGGAGAGCGTCCACGCCCTCGACCTCGAAGCGCTGCGCAAGCCCGACGTCACCTTCTGGACGGCGCTGGACGGCGACGCCGTCGTGGGCTGCGGCGCGCTCAAGAGCCTGGACGTCTCCCACGCCGAACTGAAGTCGATGCGCACGTCCGCGGCGCGCAAGCGGAGCGGCATCGCGTCCGGGCTGCTCGCGCACATCATCGCCGAGGCCGAGCGGAGGGGCTTCACCCGGCTGAGCCTGGAGACCGGCGCGGACGAGTTCTTCCTCCCCGCGCGCAGGCTCTACGAGAAGTTCGGCTTCGCCTACTGCGAGCCCTTCGCCGACTACCGCCCCGACCCGAACAGCGTCTTCATGACCAAAGCGCTCGGCTACTGATCCAGCTCAAGGGAGATGTGCGGGGCGAGCGCGCGGAGGAAGTCGGCGGCGTCGAACATCTCCCCGGCGGAGGCGACGCCGGTGGTCCGGGTCCGCCCGGTGAGGACCCGCGCGACCGCCTCCACCGCGAGCGGCGCGGTGACGGCGTAGATGTCGCGGCCCGTCGCCACGGCGCGCCGCTCACGGCCGCCGGAGCGCACGACCACGTCGACGAGGAACGTCTGCGCCGACCGCCCGTTCTCGTCGGCCGCGACGGGCGCCGGGGTGTCGGGGTTCGCCATGTCCCGCGCCGCCTCGACCGTCATGTAGGTGGTCACCTCGGGGATCGCCAGGTGGCTGGGGACGGTCACGACGTCGGCCATCGTGAACTCCCCGATGACGTCCCGGGGCCCCATCGGCGCGGGGAACGCCCACTCCAGCGCGGGCGGGTCGTCGCGGCGGTACTCCAGCCGCCCGTTCGCGTAGCGGACGCGCCGGCCGTCCCGCCGCGCGTGCGAGACCGCGCCCGCCGCGCGCGTCCCGGCGGTCGGATGCCAGCCGCTCAGCCCGTAGGCGACGTGCGCCTCGTCGGCCGCCGTCCAGTCGCCCATGGCGGCGGTGGCGAGCAGGTCGCCGAGGCCGCCGTAGAAGGCCATCGCGGGGACGACCACGCCTCCGGCATCGCGGGCGCGGTCGGCGAACCGGGCGAACGCGTCGGCGTTGGCCTCGATCTCGGCCGCGACGTCCACGTACGGGATCCCGGCGCGCAGGGCCGCCTCGATCACCGGGGCGGCCGTCACGGCGAACGGGCCGGCGCAGTTGACCACGGCCGCCACGCCGGCGAGCGCGCGGTCGAGCGCGGCCGGGTCGTCCACCGACGCGGGACGCGCCTCCAGCCCGGTCTCGGCCGCCGCCTTCTCCAGCTTGCCCGCGTCGCGGCCGGACAGGACCGGGACGAACCCGCGCTCCCGCAGCTCCGCCACCACGAACCGCCCGGTGTGCCCGTAAGCGCCGTACACCGCCACCAGCTGCCCCGATCCCATGGGGGTCTCCTTCGTCCTCGTCCCGGTCTGTCGGAACCATCCTGGCGAGGACGGTCATCCGACCGTGAGTGTCTGGAACGCCATGACCCATACAATTCCGGACATGAGATCGGTCGCGCTGGCCGTCACCGACGGCATGCTGCACTTCGAGCTGTCGCTGGCGCACGAGGTGTTCGCCGCCGCCCCCGCCGGCGTCACCGTCCCCTGGTACGACCTGACCGTCTGCGGCTCCGGCGCCGTCCGGGTCGGACGGTTCCGGCTGGAGCCCGACCACGGCCTCGACCGGCTCCGGCACGCCGACACCGTGATCGTCCCGGGTTGGGCGGACACCGACGTCGAGCCGCCCGCCGACCTCGTCGACGCGGTGCGCGCGGCCCACGAGGCGGGCGCGCGCGTCGCCTCGCTCTGCACGGGCGCGTTCGTGCTGGCCGCCGCCGGACTGCTGGACGGCAGGCGCGCGACCACCCACTGGGCGCACACCGCCGACCTCGCCGCCCGCCACCCCCGGGTGGACGTGGACCCGGACGTCCTCTACGTCGACAACGGCACCGTGCTCACCTCGGCGGGCAAGGCCGCCGCGATGGACCTGTGCCTGCACCTCGTCCGCCTCGACCACGGCTCCGCGATCGCGAACACGGTCGCCCGCCGCCTGGTCGTCCCGCCGCACCGCGACGGCGGCCAGGCCCAGTTCGTCACCACCCCGGTGCCCGCCCTGGACGACCACCCGCTCGCCGCCTTGTTCCCCTGGGCGCTCGAACGCCTCGACCAGCCGCTCACCGTCGAGGACCTGGCCCGCCAGGCGCGGATGAGCGCACGCCACCTGACCCGCCACTTCCGCGCCGTCACCGGTACCACGCCGCTGCAATGGCTGCTCACCCAGCGGATCCGGCACGCCCAGGAGTTGCTGGAGACCACCGACGACGGCATCGACGCCATCGCCGCGTCCACCGGCATGGGCACCGCAACCACCCTGCGCCGCAACTTCAACCGCACCGTGGGCGTCCCGCCGGACACCTACCGCCGCACCTTCCGCGCACGGACCGGGGGCCTCACGCCCGCGACGTGAGGCCCCCTCCGCTCCCGGCCGTCAGGCGAAGCCGCGCTCCGCGTACGGGGTCTCGCCGCTGAGGCTCTCACCGTCGAACGTCACCGTCGGCATGGCCAGCTCCATCGGCAGGGAGGCGTTCAGGTCGAACGCGTCGGGCGCGTGCAGGTCCGCCACGAACGCGTCGATCTTCGCCTCCGTCACCGACGACATCAGGAAGATGTGCGCGAGATGGCGCGGGTCCCGATCGGTGGGCCGCATCCGCATGGTGACGGTCGACAGCGACCACTTGGCCACCAGCGCCGGGTTCGGGCGGCGGAACCGCACCGTGATCGCCAGCGGCGTGCGGGCGATCCAGAGGCCGCCGGGCCCGAACTGGTGCTCCAGCCGGTGCTCCAGCCGCCTGAGCTTCTCGACCAGGTAGGACGCCAACCGCTGCGCGTGCATGCTGAGCGCGATCTGCCGGTCGTCGGGGTGCTGGGCGATGTGGTCCCACAGCACGATGGGGGACAGGCCGTTGCGGGATCCGGCGAACGTGGTGTCCAGCGAGCCGATGTACTCCGGATTGTCCTGCGGCTGCATCTGGTACTTGGTCTTGGTCATCAGCGCCCCGCACGGCCACGGCGCGCCCATCCACTTGTGCCCGCTGACCACGATGGACGACACCATGTCCACCGCCTCGTTCGTGCCGGGGGCCGTGGACGTCAGCCCGAAGTCGAACTCGGGGACGGGCACCTCCGGCACGTACTCGTAGCGCGGATCGTGCGCGGCCTTGGCCAGGAACGGCACGTACGCGGCGCCCAGGGCGCCGTCCACGTGGATCCAGAACCCGCGCCGGACGTCATGGTCGTCCTCCCCGTAGGGCACCCGGCGCTTCAGCAGCCCGTACTCGGCGAAGATCGGCAGCAGCTTGTCGCAGACGGCCCGCACGTCGTCGTAGGCGCCCTTGAACGTGCTCCCGAAGTTCAGGCTGACGATGCACGGATGCCCCTTGGACGCGAAGAACCGGACGAGCTGCGCCAGCTTGTCGACGTCCACCGACCCGGGCCCGAACGACGGGAACTGCTCGTCGGGCTTCCCATCGGACGGCAGCGCGGACGGCACCTCGTCCGGCCAGGGGCCGCCGAGCGGACAGTCGTCCGGATACTCCGCGCGCCCCATCTCGCTGAACGTCGGCAGGTCCAGCACCCGGACGGCCTTGGCGAACGAGTAGTGCGTGTCCTCCGAATAGAAGATCACCGGCGAGTACGCGTTCGGGTTCTCCGGCGCCTCGGACGGCGTGGTGTACCGCACCGCGGTCTCCTTGCCGGCGCCCTCGCCCTCACCGAGCAGCCGCTTGCCGGAGAGGTAGTCGCGGGCGTTCCACAGGGCGTACATGTTGCCCTCGGTGGAGCCCATGCTCAGGACGTATCCCCAGCACGAGTCCTTGTCCCGCGGGTCGTAGGGCTTGCCGTGCCACAGCCGCGCGAGGTACGACAGCACCGCCTGCTCGACGACCTTGGAGTTGACCTTGTAGCCGCTCTCCTGGAACGGGTCGCCGATGTTGTTGATGTGGCTGGTGAGGAACTGCCCGATGTCCCGCTGGTAGGCGTCCATGTCCTCGGTGACCTGGTAGCCGAGCATCCGGTCGCGGCGGTCCGCGAGGTAGGCGGCGAGGCGGCGCAGCACCGTGTCCCGCCGGTCCGGCGGCACCCCGCGCCCGTCCAGGACGAAGTCACTCGGATCGGGCGCGAACGGCGGCGGCGCCCCCCACACCTGCTGGCCGGGCCTGGCGCCGTCCTGCCAGGCGCGCTCGGTGTACTCGACGGCCTGGCGGCCCATGGTCTGCGTCATGCGGGTCCCTCCCGGGCGTTCGGTGACGGAGCGTGACCGCCCGGGACCCGGGCTTTCCCGCCGCCGCGCCGCCCGGCCAGCCCCGGACAACGATCATTGGCTCTGCCGAATCGCAGAATCTCCACCGCATTGACCCTGCTCTGAGGGCGTTTGCCCGAAGGAAGCGCACCACTTGCCCCCGCCTCAGACGAGCGCGCCGACGCCCTCGTACTCGGCCCGCAGCGCCCGCCCGGCCGCCTCGTATTCGAGCAGCAGCAGCCCTTGGCCGTCGCCTCATGCCGGACGAGCCGCAGCCCGGCCGGATCCCCGGAACCACTCAGCAGCCGCCGCCCGGCCCCCAGCTCCCCTCGGCCAGCGTGTTCGACACGACGTACTTCGGCAGCGCGTTCATCCGCTCGGCGAACGGGTCGTCCGGGTCGGTGATCCGCGGCCAGTCCCGCGCGAACGCCTCGTAGGTGCGCCGCCCGAGGAGCAGACCGTCCGCGAGATCGAGCCAATCGGACGCGCGCCGGACGAACGTCCCGTCCATGTGCGGGACGAGCCACCCGCCACGGGCGAACCCGCCGCTGGTGTCCTCGTCCGGCGACCCAGGCCCCTGGTAGACCCCGTCGAGCGTGACGAACTCGGTGACGGTGACCTTCACGACCCCTCCACCAGCGCGGCGAGCTGCCCGGCGACCGTCCCCCACCCGTCGGCGAAGCCGAGCTTGTCGTGCCGCGCCCGGGCGTCGGGGTCCCCGTGCCGGACGAGCATCCGGTAATCCGTCCCGTCCGGATGGTCGTCCAGCGTGATCGCCGCCGTCATCGCGACCGGCGCCGGCCGCGCGGGCCGCCACGTGCTGTCGATCGCGTTCGTGAACACGATCCGCCGCCGCTCCTCGACGTCGAGGAAGCAGGCATCGAGGTGCGGCCCGAACTCGCCCCCGTCGCTCAACCGGGTGACGAACGCCCCGCCGGCCCGCAGCTCGAGCCGCTCCACCCGGCACCGGCTGGGAGCAGGAACCCACCACTGCTCAAGCCGCGCCGGATCCGTCCATGCGCTCCACACGACCGCGCGCGGCGCCCGGATGACCCGCTCCAACGCAAGATCAAGGTCAGGGTTCATTGCTCCTCCACATCAGTGACGAACTGTTCGAGGCGGTCGGTGCGCTCCTCCCAGATCCGGCGCTGCTCCGCGAGCCACTCGTCCAGCAGGACGAGCCGCTCCCGGTTGAGCGTGCACGTGCGCACCCGCCCGGCCTTGGCCGTCCGGATGAGCCCGCTCGCTTCGAGCGTCCGCACGTGCTTCATGAACGACGGCAGCGTCATCGGAAACTCACGCGCGAGATCCCCGACGCTCACCGGCCCACCCCCGAGCCGCCGCACCACGGCCCGCCGCGTCGGATCGGCGAGCGCCACGAACACCCCGTCCAACTCCGCCGAATACTGTGCCATACGGCTAAGTATTACCAGCGTCTACAGTTAGCGCAAGAGCTAACTATCGAGGCGCATCAGGGCGGCTGCCAGGGGCGATCATCCACCGCTCCGGCGGCTCGAACGCCCCGCGCCGTCCGAGTCAGGCGGCGGCGCAGGTGATGCAGGTGCGGGCGGCGGGGCGGGCGGCCAGGCGGTCCGCTCCGATCGGGCCGCCGCAGCGCTCGCAGGCGCCGTAAGTACCGTCGCGGAGCCGGTCAAGCGCGCTCTCGATGTCGGCCAGCTGTGCCTCTGCCCTGCTCAGGGACGACTCGATCCGGGAGCGTTCGAAGGCGATGGTGGCGCCCTCGGGGTCGTGCTCGTCGTCCACCCCGGTCTGCGCCGACGCCTCGACGACGCCGTCCCAGTCGACGCGCAGCGACGCCATGAGCTTCAGGAGCGCGTCGCGATCCGCGATCAGCCGTTCTTCCGCCGTGGTCATCACTCCTCAACGCCCGCCGCGCCGCGCCCCATTCCGGACGGCGGCGGACCGGGCCCGGCGGCCGGGAGGGATGAAACGGGTGCTCGTCTACATAGAGGCGGACATATGGGGTAGGCGCGGAGCGAAGCGCTATTGGGGGAGGAAACATGGCTGCTCAAGAGACAGGCCACGTCACCGGGACCAAGGACAAGGACTACAACATCACTTGGTTCGTGGAGCAGTGCCTGAGCAACGCCCTCAGGCTGGACACCTACATCGAGGACGCCGAGCGCGACGGCGACGTCGAGCTGGCGGACTTCTTCCGGCGGGCGCAGGGCGAGAGCCGCAAGGGCGCCGAGCAGGGCAAGGAGATGCTCAAGCAGCGGCTCTGACGCGGCACCGCACCCCGCCCGGGCGATCACCGCCCGGGCGGGCTGCCGCACGCCGACCGCCTGGTCCCCAGAGCGATCAGAAGGAACAGCGCATCCGGCCGAGTTGACCGGCGTGGCGGTGGTTACAGGCTCGGGCACTATTGCCCTATTTCGGGTGACTGATATGCCGGAAACGAACCCGGCTTAGTGGACACATCAAATGGTGAGTGCTAGTTTGACCAATCAATTCACAAGGGGTGGTCTCGCCTTGACTGAAATGGGGGCTCTGTGGGACACGCGCCGACCTCCCCGCACTCGGTAACGCGGCGCTCTCGATCGCGGTGTTCGCCGGTGCGGTCGCCGCGGCAGGCTGGGGCGCCGGGCAGGCAGTGGCCTCCGTCCGGTGTCGTGACCGGCTAGGCGCCGTGTTCTCTCTTTCGCGGCGTGCGGTTCAGCGGAATCCGGGGAATCGCCGCAGGTTCATGTGGATCCAACTCTTCCGGTACGTGACGTTCGCCGTTATTTCGGCGGCGGTCGGGCTGGTCGGTGCGCTGGACGGCGACGTTCCGGTGGTCTTCGCGCCGTTCTTCGTCGCGGTCGGTACGGCTTTCGTCAACTCGGCCGTTCTTGCGCTGGCGACGGCAGCGGCGCTCGGCGGGCGCCGTCCCAGCGGGGCGCGGCGCGTCGCGTTCGGGGTGTGGGCCGCCGGGGTCATCGGAACACTCGCCGCCGTGATCCTCGTCCTAGGGGAGGAGCACGGGCCCTCAGTTCCGCTGATCGCGCTGCTCGCGGTCCCGTTTCTGCTCGTCGCGAAGCCGCCGCGGCACATGCTGCTCGACCCGGCTCCGCGCGGAGGGGCGCCGGCGGACGGCCGTCGCCCGGCCGGAACGCCGTGATCTTCCCCTGAACCGGCCGTCAGGCCCCTCGGGGGTCGTCGGGCTCGCCATGAAACGGCTGGTGGTTTCACATAGAGGGCGGATGCCGGGGGAGTAGTAGCCCTGTGACAGGGGGAGTTACGGGCGCACTCCGTGGTCGCGCAGGGGGCCGACGGTCAGGGCGGTGGCGCGGCATCTGGTCACGACCTCGGGCAGGGCGGCCAGGGTCGCCTTCCAGGCGCCGGGGGCCGAGGTGACGTCGCTGTCGTGCAGGAGGAGAGTCGCTCCGCCTTCGAGGCCCGGTGCCAGGGTGCGCAAGACGGACTCGGGGGTCGCGGACGCCGTCCAGTCCTTGCCCCAGGCCGTCCACAGGACGGGACGCAGGCCGTTGCGGCGGGCAGCGAAGAGGGCCTCCGTGCTCAGGGCGCCGTACGGCGGCCGGTACCAGGACGGGGTGACGCCGCAGACGTCCTCGACCAGGTGGACGGTGTCGCGGATGCCCGCGGACGTGCGGCCGGGGCGGGCCGTGAGGGTGTTGTCGTGGTGCCAGCCGTGGACGGCGATCTCGTGCCCGTCCGCGACGATGCGGCGGCCGAGGGACGGGGCGCGCCGCAGCATCGCGCCGAGGACGAAGAACGTCGCGTGGCAGCCGAGGCGGGCCAGCTCGTCCAGGAAGAGGGGCGTGGAGCCGGGGTCGGGGCCGTCGTCGAGGGTGAGGGCGACGTGGCGGGGGCCGCCGCGGCCGGCGACGCGGGGCGTGAGCCGCCGCACCGGGGGGAGCCAGGTCGCCGCGGGCAGGGCGTGACCCAGCAGGGCGGCGGTCAGGGCGGCGGGCACGCGGCGGGACATGAGATCAGTTTCACCGGGGGGAGTTCAATTAATGGGCAAACGACTCTTAATTCTGACAGCGGGCATGGGGGCCGGGCATGACGCGGTCGCCGCGGAGCTGGCCCGGCGGATGGCGGTGCAGGGGGTGGAGGCGTCCGTCCTGGACGTCCTCGACCTGGTCCCGCTGCGGCTCGGGAAGGGCCTCCGGCACATGTACGAGGGCATGGTCCGGTCGGCGCCGTGGCTGTACGAGGGCATCTACCGGGCGTTCTTCGTGTCCCGGCGCCCGCCGCCCGCGTCCCCGCTGACGGCGCTGATCGCGCGGCGGCTGGACGCGCGGCTCCGGGAGCTGCCGCCGGACGCGGTCGTGTCGACGTTCCACGTCGCGGCGCAGGCGGCCGGGCGGCTGCGGGAGACCGGGCGGCTGGAGGTGCCGTCGCTGGTGCTGGTCACGGACTTCGCCGTCCACCGGATGTGGCTGCATCCCGGCAACGACCGGTACCTGTGCCCGGACGAGGGGTCCGCGCAGGCGGTGGCGGAGCGGACGGGCCGCCCGGCGACCCGGTGCGCGCCCGTGGTGCGCCCCGCGTTCCGCCGCAGGCGGGCGGCGTCGGGCCTGCTGCGGGACGAGGTCGGGGCCCGGCCGGACGACCGGATCGTGCTGATCTCGGCGGGCGCCTGGGGCGTCGGGCGGGTGGTGGAGACGGCGCAGCACCTCGCCGCGTCCGGCCGGTACGTGCCGGTGGTGCTGTGCGGCCGGAACGAGCGGCTGCGCGAACGCGTCTACGGGCCCGCCCTCGGCTGGCGGGACGACCTGCCGGAGCTGATGGCGGGCGCCTACGCGCTGATCGACAACGCGGCCGGGCTGACCTGCCGGGAGGCGTTCGCGTGCGGGCTGCCGGTGATCTCCTACCGGCCGATCCCCGGGCACGGCCGGGACGGCGCGGCGGCGATGGCGCGCGCCGGGCTGAGCCGCTACGCGCGCACGCCCGGCGAGCTGGTCGGGGAGCTCGACCGGCTCAAGGACGACGCGGAGCGCCGGACCCGGGCGCGGACGGCGGCCGGCCTGCTGCGGGCCGCCCCCGCGGAGCGGGTCATCCAGACGGCGCTCGGCTGACGTCGTGCTCCTCGTGCAGCAGCGGGGATCGGGCGATGCCGATGCTGCCGAGGAGGAGCAGCGCCATGCCGGCCGCCTCCAGCAGGACCCACGGTCCGCCGCGGACGTTCTCGCCGAACAGGTAGACCCCGAGGATGATGCTGGCGACGGGGTCGGAGATGGTGAGGGCGGGCTGCACGGCGACGAGGGTGCCGCTCTGCAGCGCGTTCTGCAGCAGGAAGAGGCTGCCGAGTCCGGCGAGGGCCATGGCGTAGAGCTGCCAGGACGTGACGACGGCGCGGAGCCCGCGCTCGAAGTCGTGCGTGGCGGTGTTCATGAACGCGGCGGTCAGCGCGAACCCGATCGAGGTCGTGATGCCGAGCAGGACGGCGCGGACCGGCCCGCGGATGAGCCAGGACAGCGCGATGAGCGCGGCGACGCAGCCGGCCGTGCCGGTCGTCGCGATGATCCAGGCGGATCCGCTCGGCAGGTGGTAGCCCTCGTCGGGGGAGAGCGCGAACAGCAGCACGGCCAGCCCGACGCTGAGCAGGACGACGGCCGTCCACGGCACGCGGGTCAGCCCGCGCGGCGGCAGCAACGCGATGAGGATCATGGTGAACGGCAGTTCGACGGCCAGCAGCGGCTGGACGAGCGACAGCCCCGCGATGGACAGCGCCGCCGCCTGCAGCACGAACGCGGCGATGAGGGCGCCGATGCCGCCGAGCCACATCGGGCTGCGCAGCAGGTCGAGGATGAGCGCGAGCTTGAAGGCGTCCGCCTCGGGCGCCGCCTTGGCCACCCGGCGCTGGAGGACGGACGCGAGGGCGTTGGAGGCTCCGGCGAGCAGCGCGAGGACGACGGGGATCACTGGCACTCCACCCCGTCAGGCGGCGCCGCGGCGCGTTCGCCGGGTTTGCCGAGGTACGGGGACTGGCCGAGGACGACGATGCCCGCGACCATCGCCGCGAGCCCGAGCGACTCCAGGGCGAGGTCGGAGACCTCCAGCCGGACCCGCTCCCCGAAGATCACGATGCTGAGCGCGATGCCGGTGAGCGGCTCCGCCGCCGTCGTCGCGGGCAGCGAGATCCGCAGCGGCGCCGCGTCGAACGCGCTCTGCGCGAACAGCAGCCCGAGCGCCCCGATGAACACCAGCCCGTAGGGCTGCCAGGTCACGAAGATGCGGCCGAAGCCCTCGTCGGAGACGAGGAGGACGCTGCGGGTCAGTGTGTCCTGGAGGCCGTAGAGCAGCCCGGCGCCGCAGGCCAGCAGCATCGCGCGGACGCGCAGGTCCCGGTGCAGGCCGCCGAACGCGCACAGGGCGACGAGGGCGAGCACGGCCCCGCCCGCGAGCCAGCGCGGCGAGTGCACGCCCGGCAGGGCCCCGCCGTGCGGCACGCCGATGCCGAGGAACAGCGCGACGCCGCCGGTCAGCAGCAGCGACCCCAGCCACTCGTTGCGGCCGAGCCGCTCCCGGTAGATGACGTGCGCGGCGAACAGCGCGAAGATCAGGTTGACGGTGAGCACCGGGGTGACCTCGGCGACGTCGGCGATGTTCAGCGCGAACGCGAAGATGATCTGGCCGACGATCATCGAGGCGATGCCGGTCAGCCACAGCCGGCTGCGCACGAGGTCCAGCAGCAGCCGCGGATGCAGGATCTCCTCCAGCGGTTCCCGGAACGCCGCGTGCTGCTGCGCCACGAACCCGAGCCCGATGAAGGCCGCCGCCACGACGGCGATGGCCATGCCGAGAATGCTCATCCGCGTCCACGATCTCCCCCGAGCGACCCGTCCGGATCCGGCCTCTCACCCTCCACGAACCGACTGGACGGTACGTAAGACGGGGGTCCGCCGGCGGAGCACCCTGCGCATCCGAGCCCTCACCGCCCTCGTCGCGACCGTCTCGCCTCGGTGGTCCCGCTGAGCCCGGCCCACGACGGCCGCACCCCCGATGATCAGGCGTTACCCGGTTACGCGATCGACAATCCGACGCCGCCGCCCGTCCAAGTGAAGGGGAATCCGCCATGGGTGCCGTGGAGCGGCGCCTGCGCGGCCGGGGCCGGGGCGCGGGGGCTGACCCCGTCTGCTCCTGAGCGGCCCTGGAGATGACTGTCCGGCCACACGCGCCCGTGGCCGGATCTCGCTAGCGCGTCGTCACAGGTCGGTGGCGATGATCTTCTCGATGTTGCGCTCGGCGAGCGCGGTGATGGTCACGAACGGGTTGACGCTGGTGTTGCCGGGGATCAGCGACCCGTCGATGGCGTAGAGGCCGGAGTAGCCGCGCAGCCGGCCGTAGTTGTCGGTGGCCTTGTTCAGCACGGCGCCGCCGAGCGGGTGGTAGGTGAGGTGGTCGCCCCAGATCTTGTAGGCGCCGAAGAGGTCGGTCCGGTAGATCGTCCCCTCCTTCTTGTTGATCTTGTCGAAGATCGACTTGGCCATGTCGATGCTGGTCTGCTTCCAGCCGGTCTGCCAGTTCAGGTCCACCCGGCCCGCCGCCGCGTTCCAGGAGAACTCGGCCCGGTGCGGGGTGTTGGTGATCGACAGGTAGAACGAGGCCCAGGTCTCGATGCCGGTGGGCAGCGGCGCGACCTCGGCGAACGCGCCGCCGGCGTCCCAGTTGTCGATCCCGCCGGTCGGGATGGACGACTGGAGGCTGCCGGTCGGGTCCCAGAGGTGGTTGGCGCGGCCGCACATGACGTTGCCGTTGTCGCCCCAGCCCTTGCCGACCTCGCCGTTCAGCGCCGGCAGCGCGCCGGTCGCCTTCAGCTTGACCAGCAGCTTGCTGGTGCCGACGCTGCCGGCCGCGAAGAACACCCGGTCGGCCTTCACCGTCTTGGTGCCCGTGACGGCGCCGGTCGTGTCGATCTGCTCGATGGCGACGGTGTAGCCGCCGCCGGACGCGGGCGACACCGACGTCACCCGGTGCTGCGGTGAGATGGAGACGCGGCCGGTGGCCTTGGCCTGCGCCAGGTAGGTCTGCTGCAGGGACTTCTTGCCGGCGTTGTTGCCGTAGAGGATCTCCGCCGCCAGCGCCGACTTCGGCACCGCGCCCGCGGCCTCCTGCTTCATGTAGTTGAAGTCGTACACGTTCGGGACGTAGACGAACTCGAACCCCGAGCGCTCGGCGTGCTTCCGCCCGACCCGCGCGTACTGGTAGCAGTCGGTGCTGTCGAACCAGGCACGGTCGATGTTGTTGACGCCGAGCCCGGCGTTGGCGCGCGGGTAGTACACGCCGTACATCTCGTCGGCGTCCACGGAGGGGAGGACGCCGCTGAACCGCGAGCGCCTCGGCGTCACCGCCATCCCGCCGTTGACGAGCGAACCGCCGCCGACGCCCCGTCCCTGGTAGACGGTGATGCCGGCGAACTCCTCGGCGTCCAGGATCCCGGTGTAGCGGGGGACGTCCTTGTCGATCGGGAAGCCGAGGAAGTTGCTGAGCGGCTGCTTGGTGCGCGTCCGCAGCCAGAACGACCGGTAGTCGGGGGACCGGGTGTTGGCGAAGATCTTGCCGTCCGAGCCGGGGGTGTCCCAGGCCATCCCCATCTCGACCATGTGCACGTCGACGCCCGCCTGGGCGAGCCGCAGCGCGGCCACGGAGCCGCCGTAGCCGGTGCCGATGATCAGGACCGGGACGTGCGCGCCGTCGCCGATCGGGCCGGCCGCCGAGGCGGTGGACGCAGCGGTGCCGCCCATCAGCCCCAGCCCCAGAATGGAACCGGTTCCAACAAGGAACCCGCGGCGGGAAACGCCGCCGAGACTCCCGTTGGGCATGATGGAATCGGTCATGTGACCTCCCTCACTGTCGCTGAGATTGAAACAGGTTCTATATCGACCGGCGAGGGAAGTCACTAGCTACGCAAAAGTAACTTACGAACCATCACGCACACGTGTTGCCAGGTCACAGGCAGTTAACCAAGTGCTTGCTTGGCAACGGACCCGGGCTTTGTTACATTCCGCCCATGATCTCCGCGATCGTCTGGGGCACCGGCAACGTGGGGCGGCTCGCCCTGCGCGCCGTCGACGCCCATCCGGCGCTGACACTCACCGGCGTGATCGTCCACGACGAGGGCAAGGCCGGACGGGACGCGGGCGACCTCGCCGGCCTCGGCCGCGGGCTCGGCGTCGCGGCGACCACCGACATCGACGCCGTCCTCGCCGCCCGGCCGCAGGCCGTCGTCTACGCGGCGTCCGGCGACATCCGCCCGGACGACGCGCTCGCCGACATCCTGCGGGCGATCCGCGCCGGCGCCGTCGTCGTCACGCCCGCGCTGTACGCCCTCTACGACCAGCGCAACGCGCCCGCCGAGATGCGCGAGGCGGTGCTGGACGCCATCGCCGAGGGCGGCGGCTCGCTGTTCGTCTCCGGCGTCGACCCGGGCTGGGGCAACGACGTCCTGCCGCTGATGATCAGCGGCCTGGGCGGGGTCATCGACGTCGTCCGCTGCCAGGAGATCTTCGATTACTCCACCTACGACCAGCCCGACTCCGTCCGCTACCTGGTCGGCATGGGCCAGCCCATGGACTACGAGCCGCCCATGCTGGCGGCGACCGTCCCGACCATGGTGTGGGGCGGGCAGGTCAGGTTGATGGCGCGCGCGCTCGGCGTCGAGTTGGACGAGGTCCGCGAAACCCTGGACCGGCGTCCGCTCGACGAGACCATCACCACCGCGTCCATGGGCGACTTCGAGAAGGGCACGCAGGGCGCGGTCCGGTTCGAGGTGCAGGGCATCGTGGAGGGCGAGCCCCGCATCGTCGTGGAGCACGTCACCCGCATCCACCCGTCGTGCGCGCCCGACTGGCCCATGCCGCCGGACGGCGACGGCGCCCACCGCGTCATCATCGAGGGCAACCCGCGCATCGAGGTCACGGTCGAGGCCACCGACGAGCACGGCAACCGCGCCGCCGGCGGCAACGCCACCGCGGTCGGGCGGCTCGTCAGCGCGATCGACTGGCTGGTGGACGCCGAACCCGGACTCTACGACGCGCTCGACGTCCCGCTGCGCCCCGCGGCGGGCAGGCTCGGAGGCACCCGCGCATGAACCTCGACGTCCCCGACGGCAAGGACCCGATCCAGTACGCGTGGGGCGAGCTGGTGCCCGGCATCGGCCCCGCCGCGTCCCGGCTGTCGCTCGCGGTGTACGAGCACACCACCCTCGGGCTCCGCGAGTTCGAGGCGGCCCGGCTGCGCGTCGCGCAGCTCAACGGGTGCCTGTTCTGCCTCGACTGGCGGACCGAGCGCGACGGCCGGAAGGTCGAGGAGGAGTTCGCGGACGCGGTCACCGACTGGCGCACCACCGACGCCTTCGACGACCGGACGCGCCTCGCCGCCGAGTACGCCGAGCGCTACGTCCTCGACCACCACGGCCTGGACGAGGAGTTCTGGGAGCGCATGACCGCGCAGTACGACCAGCGCGAGATCGTCGAGCTGAGCATGTGCATCGGCTCGTGGCTCGCGTTCGGCCGCCTCAACCACGTGCTCGGCCTGGACGCCATGTGCGTCCTGCCCAAGCCCTGAGACCGGGCGGGCCCGGGGTCACCCCTACCCCGGGCCCTGGTTCGCGGACGGTCCGGCTCAAGCGGCGGCGGACGGCGTGTAGTGCGCGGCCTCGTCGCCTTCGACGCGGTAGCTCTCCCGCCCGTCCACCCCGACCGGGACGTCTCCGGCGGCGGTGACGCGGTGCAGCAGCCGCGGCAGGTCGCCGTAGTCGTCGGACGCGTAGTGCTGCGTGATCCGGTTGTCGAACACGATGAGGTCGCCGGGGGCCCACGCCCAGCGCAGGATGTTCTCCGGCCGGGTCACGTACCGCTGGAAGAGGTCGAGGAGCGTGCGGCCCTCGCGCGGCGGCAGCCCGACGACGCTCTGCGCGAACCCGCCGATGAACAGGTTCCGCTCGCCCGATTCGGGGTGGACGCGGACGACGGGGTGCGCGGTCTTCCACGTCCGTGACACGAACGCCTTCCGGTGCTCGGCCGACTTCTCCGGGTCGGCGCCGCTGTTCGGGGGCTTCACGTAGTCGTAGTCGTTGGTGTGCACGGCCCAGAGCCGGTCGGCCAGCAGGCGCAGTTCCTCCGGCAGGTCCCGGTACGCGGCGCCGGTGTTGGCGATCAGCGTGTTCCCGCCGAAGGGCGGGATGACGAGGCTGCGCAGGGTGCTGATCTTCGGCGGCGTCTGGACGAACGTGACGTCGGTGTGCCAGTGGTTCGCCCGCCCCGACTCGCTGTCCACCGGCAGGATCTCGCGGTGCCCGTCGGCCGCCGGGACGGTCGGGTGCGCGCCGGTGAGCGGCCCGAAGCGGGCGGCGAAGGCGATCTGGTCGTCGTCGGTCAGGTCCTGGCCGCGAAAGCCCAGCACCTTGTGCTCCAGCAGGGCCTCCTGGATCTCGCGGAACAGCGCGCCGGTCAGCTCGCGGACGTCGACGCCGACGACCTCGGCGCCGATGCGGCCGCCGATCTTGCGGATGTCGAACTCGGACATTGCCCACCTCCTGGGGGACGGACGGTCAACGGAGCGGCGGTCCGGGGGCGCACCGGGGGTGCTCCGGAGCGGTGCCGTGCGGACCCGCCGATCGGTAGCGAAACACGACCCCGCGCAAAAAGCAACTATTCCGATTGACTTAGTAGGAAATAGAGGTCATAGTCACGGTGTGTCCTCCATCGCCTCCCCACGCCCGTACCCCGACCCCACGAGAAGACGGCTCCTGTCCGCGCTCGCGGTCGCGGCGGCCGCCGTGCCGCTCACCGCGTCCTGCGGCCGCGCGCTCGGCGGCGGTGCCGAACGCACCGGCACCCTGCGCTACCAGGGCTGGACCGGACAGGTGATCCTCCCCGAACTCGCCGCCGACCTCGGCTACCTCGGCGAGGTGAAGCTGGAGTGGATCGGCAACACCATCAGCGGCCCGCAGGACGTGCAGAGCGCCGCCACCGGCCAGGTCGCGTTCGGCGGCGCCTTCAACGGCGCCTCGGTCAAGCTGCAGGAGTCCGGCGCGCCGCTCACGTCCGTCATCGGCTACTACGGCACCGACCGCAAGACCTACAACGGCTTCTTCGTCCTGGACGGCAGCCCGATCCGCGGGCCGCGCGACCTCATCGGCACGAAGGTCGGCATGAACACCCTCGGCGGCCACGCCCAGGCCGTCCTCGACCTCTACCTGCGGCGCAACGGGGTCGCCCCCGCCGACGTCCGGAAGGTCGAGGCGCTGGCGGTGCCGCCGGTCTCCCTGGAGCAGGCGCTGCGCCAGGGGCAGATCGACGTCGCCGCGCTCAGCGGCATCTTCCAGGACAAGGCCCTCGCCGCCGGCGGCGTCCGCGCGGTGTTCAGCGACTACGACTTCCTCGGCCCGTTCACCGCCGGGTCCTACGTGTTCCGCGACGACTTCATCGAGCGCAACCCCGACACCGTGCGGGCCTTCACCGCCGGGGTCGCCCGCGCGATCGAGTGGACCCGGACGGCGCCGCGCGCGGAGGTCATCGCCCGGCAGACGCGCATCCTCACCGCGCGCGGCCGCAACGAGAACGCCGACGCCCTCAAGTACTGGAAGTCGCTCGGCGTCGCCGGGCGCGGCGGCTTGATGAGCGACCGGGAGTTCTCGGTCTGGAGCCGCTGGCTGAAGGACGTCGGCCAGATCCGCGAGGTCGGCGTCCCGCCCCGCGACCTCTACACCAACGAGTTCAACCCGTACGCGAACGGAGGCGTCCCGCGATGACCGGGCCCGCGACCAAGATCAGCCTCTCCGGGGTCGGGAAGACCTTCCCGGTCCGCGGCGGCGGCGCGTTCACCGCGCTCGACGGCGTCGACCTCGACGTCGCCGAGGGCGAGTTCCTCGTCGTGGTCGGCCCGTCCGGCTGCGGCAAGTCCACCCTGCTCGACCTGATCGGCGGCCTGGCCCGGCCCACCGCCGGGCGCGTCGCGATCGACGGCGCCGAGGTGACCGGGCCCGCCCTGGACCGGGCCGTCGTCTTCCAGCAGTACGCCCTGTTCCCGTGGCGGACGGCGCTGCGCAACGTCGAGTTCGGGCTGGAGGCCAAGGGGCTGCGCCGCCGCGAGCGCGCCGGCATCGCCCGCCGCCACCTCGACCTCGTCGGCCTGTCCGGCTTCGAGGACCGCTACCCGCACGAGCTGTCCGGCGGCATGAAGCAGCGCGTCGCGATCGCCCGCAGCCTCGCCTACGACCCGGAGGTGCTGCTCATGGACGAGCCGTTCGCCGCGCTCGACGCCCAGACCCGCGACTCCCTCCAGGACGAGCTGCTGCGCATCTGGAGGGCCACCGGCAAGACCGTCGTGTTCATCACCCACGGCATCGACGAGGCCGTCTACCTCGGCGGGCGCGTCGCGGTGCTGACCTCGCGGCCCGGCCGGGTGAAGGAGGTCGTCGACATCGACCTCGGCCCCCGCGACGCCCACGAGGACCTGCGCTCCAGCCCCGAGTTCGCCGCGCACCGGCACCGCGTCTGGTCGCTGCTGAAGGACGAGGTGCGGGCGGCGCAGGCCCCGGCCGTCCCGGCGCCGCGCGAGGAGGCCCGCCGTGGCTAGCACCGTCGAGGCCCCCGTCCTCACCGCCGGGCCCGAGGCGCCGGCGCCCCCGCCGCGCCGCACCGGCCGCCGCGCCACCGCGCTCGCGGGCACCGCCCTGCGCCGCTCGGTCGCCGTCATCGCGTTCTTCGCCGTCTGGGAGCTGGCGCCCCGCGCCCAGCTCGTCGACCCGGTCTTCCTGCCGCCGGTGTCGGACGTCCTCCCGGCGCTGTGGGACCTCGCCCGCAGCGGCCAGCTGTGGAGCAACACCGAGGCCAGCCTCGTCCGCGCCCTCGCGGGCTTCGGGCTGTCGATCGCCGTCGGGGTGCCGCTCGGGCTGCTGATCGGCTGGTACCGGCCGGTCGCGGAGCTGCTGAACCCGCTGCTGGAGCTGTTCCGCAACACCGCCGCGATCGCGCTGCTGCCGGTCTTCATCCTCGTCCTCGGCATCGGCGAGACCTCGAAGATCGCGATCGTGCTGTACGCGTGCACGTGGCCGATCCTGCTCAACACGATCAGCGCGGTCCGCACGGTCGACGCGACGCTCGTCAAGTCGGCGCGGTCGCTCGGGCTGCCCGCCGCCCGGATCTTCCAGAAGGTCGTGCTGCCCGCCGCGGTGCCGTCGGTGTTCACCGGCATCCGGCTGGCCGGCGGGATCTCGGTGCTCGTGATGATCGTCGCGGAGATGGTCGGCGCCAAGGAGGGCCTCGGCTTCCTGATCGGCTCCGCCCAGCAGAACTTCGCGATCCCCGACATGTACGCCGGGATCCTCACCATCTCGGCGCTCGGGCTCGTGTTCAACTACCTGCTCGTGCTGATCGAGCGCCGGTTCACCCGGTGGCGCACCGACGCGCGCTGACCCCGCCCGGCTCACTCGCCGCCGAACCGGAGCCCGCGCCCGTCAGGTGAACGACATCCGGCCGGCGCCGGGCGCGCGGATCAGGAAGGTGCCCGCCAGCACCACCAGCCCCGACGCCGTCAGCACGAACTGGCCCGGCGCCAGGCCGAGCGGTGTCGCGCCGGCCTCCTTCAGGAGGTCGGCCGCGACGCCCGACACCAGCGCCGCCAGCGCCAGCCCGAACCGCAGCACGGCGTGGAACGCGGTCAGCGCCAGGTTGCGCTCCACGCCGCTCAGCTGCTCCTGGAGGAACGTGATGCCGCCGACCAGCGCGCTCGTCGCGGCCGCGCCGAACACCACCGCCCCGATGTAGGACCACCAGATCGACCCCAGCGCGCCCATCGACGCGATCACCAGGCCCTGCGCGGCCGTCCCCAGCTTGATCTGCGTCATCAGGCTGCCCGCCTTGCGGTGGACCAGCAGCAGGCCCGTGATCGCGCCCACCCCGAACAGCACCACCAGCGCCCCGAACCCCACCGGGCCCGCGTTCAGGACGTTCTTGACGAACACCACGCCCAGCGAGAACAGCGCGCCCAGCCCGAGCGCCACCACCGCCACCCCCGGCATGACGCCGCGCACCACCGGCAGCCGCAGCGACCGGAAGAAGCCGCCCTGCGCCTCCCGCTCGGTGTGCTCCATCCGCCGCCGCTCCGCCGGGCCCGGACCGAGATCGGGGATCGAGCGGATCGCGAAGTACGACACCACGTACGTCGCCGCGTTCAGCCAGAACACCACCACGTACCGCCAGTGGCCCTCCCAGCCCGCCAGGTTCGACAGCCACAGCAGCAGCCCGAACGCCCCCGCGCCCACCGGGATCATCCCGTAGGACGTCGCCATCGTGATGCCGTTGGCCATCTCCAGCGTGCCGGTGTCGTGCTCGTCCTCCTCGTCCTCGATCAGGAAGGGGATCGCCGCGTCCCGGGCCGGCAGGAACACCAGCCCCACCACCTCGATCACGAACGCCCAGAAGTACACCCACACCAGCCACGGCACGATCGGCAGCGCCAGCGCCATGCCCGTCCGGATCATGTCCGACCACAGCATCACGCTGCGCCGCCGCCACCGCGTCACCACCCGCGCCGCCACCGGCGCGCCCACCGCGGACGGCAGCAGCCGCAGCACCAGCACCCCGCCCACCGCCGTCGTGGAGCCGCTCAGCTCCAGGACGAAGTACATCAGCGCCAGCGTGCCCATCCAGTCGCCGAAGGAGGAGACCGTCTGCCCGACGATGAGCCGCCGGAAGTCCCGGCGGCTCAGCTGCTCCTTGAGTCCCATGCGGGCTCCATCCCCGGTGCCTCCGGCCGCGACGGCGAATCCAGGCGGGACGGGCCCGACAGCAGGCCGGCGAGCCGGGCGGCGGCGGTGTCCCAGCTCCAGGTGTCGCACGTCCACCGGCGCCCCGCCGCGCCCATCGCGGCGGCCCGCTCCGGCGACGCCAGCAGCCGGTGCAGGGCCAGGGCCAGCTCGTCCGGGCCGGTGGCGTCGATCAGCACCCCCGTCCGGCCGTCGATCAGCGACGCGCAACTGCCACCCGACCGGCCCACCACCACCGGCAGCCCCGCCGCGGACGCCTCCAGCACCGACAGCCCCAGCCCCTCCGTCTGCAACCCCCGCCGGTCGTCGCGGCACGGCAGCGTGAACACGTCGGCGGCGGCGTAGTAGCGCGGCAGGTCCGCCGCCGAGACGAGGCCCGCCAGCGTGATCGTCCCCGGCGCGTGCCGGTCCGCCATCTCCGCGAGCCGCCGCCGCATCGGGCCGTCCCCGACGATGACGAGCCGCGCGTCCGGGCGCCGCCGCACCACGTCCGGCCACGCGCGGATCAGCATGTCGTGGCCCTTGCGCCGGACGAGCCGCCCCACGCTGAGCACCACCGGGCCGTCGCCGAGCCCGTGCCGCCGCCGGACCGCCGCCCCGTCCAGACCGGGCCGGAACCGCACCGTGTCGACCGCCCCCGCGAGCCGGACCAGCCGCGTCCGGTCACCGACCGCGTCCGCCAGCTCCGGCAGGGTCTCCTCGCACAGGTGGGTCAGCACGTCGAACGACCGCGCCGCCGCCCGCAGCGCCGCCCGCGTCGGCGGCGCCCGGAACCAGCCCAGCTCCTGCCCGTGCGCCGAGCCGACCAGCCACCGCACCCCCGCCGCCCGCACCAGCGGCGCGTACATCCCGAACGGCGCCGCCGCCGTGATCCACGCCGCCCGCACCCGGTGCCGCGCGACGATCCGGCGCAGCCCCCGGAACAGCAGGTACCCGTGCCGCCGCACCACCGGGAACCCCAGCCCCGCGTCGAACTCCGCCGCCCCCGCCCGCGCCGGCGCCACCACGACCAGCCGCTCCGCGGGCAGCCGCCGCACCAGCTCCCACGTGAACGTCTGCACCCCACCCGGTTCCGGGGGGAAATGCCCGGTCAGCACGAGGATCCGCGGTATCTCCATGCGCACACGGATTCCCGCACAGCCGCGCCCCAACCAACCGGCGACCCACCGGTCACTGGACGATGACGGCGTCCTTCGGGGCGTCCTCGTCCTCCGTCCAGCCGTCGTGGCCGGCGTCGGACTTCCAGTGCTTGCCCGCGTAGCGGACCTCGGTGAGGCCGTACGCCTGCGCGTGGGCGACGGCCCAGCTCGCGACCGCCCAGCCCTCGCGCGGCGTCGCCGCCTTCACCGCGTTCCACGAGTCGGGGGCGGACTTCGCGCCCTGCGTCAGCGGGCTCGGGCCCGCGACCTTGAGGCGGCTGCCGAACGCGCGGCGCATCTCCCGGATCGCCGCCGGGCGCCGCGACTCCGTCTTCTTGTCGGGCGGGAACCAGCAGCGCGCCGTGGCGGGCTCCCGGCCGGTGAACGCCGCCGCGAGCAGCTTGCCGTCCGGCTCGTGCTGGGCGTAGGCGGTGCCGTCCGCGCTGCGCTGCACCAGCTGCGCGGCGTCGTGCAGGTCGCGGTCGAGGTAGTCCTTGACCTTCACCAGGGCGTCGAAGAACTTGCTCGTGGACTGGACGGGGTCGCGGAGCTTGTCCGGAGTGCCCCAGCCCTGCGAGGGGCGCTGCTGGAACATGCCCACCGAGTCGCGGTCGCCGCCCGGCAGGTTCCGGATGTGCGACTCCTGGATCGCCGTCGCGTACGCGATCACCACGGCGCGCTCGGGCAGCCGCTTGCGGAACGCCACCGCCGAGATCGTCGCCGCGTTGGCCGCCTGCTCGAGATCGAGCGGCATCGAGCCCTGCGTCGTCCGCACCTCGCAGCCCGTCCCGTGCAGATACGGGCGCGCGCGGTCGAACAGCACGAACCCGCCGACGGCCAGCAGCATGACCCCGACGGCCAGGCCCACGGCCCAGCGCAGGCCGCGGCGGCCCCCGCCACCGTCCGCGCCCTCCTCGGGACGCTCCTTCAACCTCGCCCAAACAGCCACGCGAAGAAGGTACCGGGAGTTGGGTCCCAGTAAGCTCATGAGGCATGACCGAAACGTTCACCAGCCCGATCTCCGGCGGCATCGACGAGCTGTGGGAGCGGCGCGCCGACCTCACCCCGGACGACGCCGACGCGCGCGCCGCCATCGTGGCCGCCGTCGACCAGATCGACACGGGCGAGGCCCGCGTCGCCCGCATCGACCCCGCGACCGACGAGGTGCTCGTCGACGAGCGGGCCAAGCGGGCGATCCTGCTGAGCTTCAAGGTCCTCGGCATGGCACGGGCCCAGGTGGGCGACTTCCGCTACCACGACCGCATCCCGCTGAAGAGCCGCCTGGACGGCGTCCGCGTCGTCCCCGGCGCCATCGCCCGCTGGGGCGCCTACCTCGCCCCCGGCGTGGTGCTCATGCCGTCGTTCACCAACATCGGCGCCTACGTCGACTCCGGCACCATGGTCGACACCTGGGCCACCGTGGGCTCCTGCGCGCAGATCGGCAAGAACGTCCACCTGTCCGGCGGCGTCGGCATCGGCGGCGTCCTGGAGCCCCCGAACGCCAAGCCCGTGATCATCGAGGACGAGGCCATGATCGGCAGCCGCTCGATGATCGTCGAGGGCGCCCGCGTCGGCAAGGGCGCCGTCGTCGGCTCCGGCACGAACCTGTCCGCGTCCATGCCGGTGATCGACGTCGAGACCGGCGAGGAGATCAGCCGCGGCCGCATCCCCGACTGGTGCGTGGCCGTGGGCGGCACCCGCTACAAGGAGTTCAAGGGCGGCACCTTCGGCCTCCCGGCCGTGCTCATCCTCAAGCGCCTGGAGGAAGGCCAGCGCCACGACAAGGCGTCCCTGAACGACATCCTCCGCGACCACGGAATCAACACCTGACGCGGCCGTCCCTCAGCCGAGCGGAGTCTCGGTGATCTTGAGGGGGCGGTCGGTGAGGACGGCGGTGGAGGCGGCGTAGCCGGGGCCTGGGGTCAGGTCGGCCATGCGGACGGGGGAGACCGCCGCGTCGCCCTGCCAGGCCAGGACCTCCGGGGGGTCGTCGGGGGCGGAGACGTGGATGTCGGTCATGGGGGCGGCCAGGCCGTGGCCCGTGGCCTTCAGAAGGGCCTCCTTGCGGGACCAGTAGGCGTGGAAGCCGCGCTTGCGGTCGGCCATCGCCGCCAGGACGGCGCGCTCGGGGGCCGCGAGGACCATGTTGGCGAGGCGGTCGACGTCGCGGTCGCTCTCGCGCTCCACGTCCACGCCCACCTCGGCGCCCTCCGCGAGGACGAGGACGACGCGGTCGCCGGAGTGGGAGAGGGAGAAGTCGAGGCCGCTGCCCGGCAGGCGGGGCTTGCCGTGCCCGGCGCCGCAGTGCGGGCAGTCGGTGGTGAAGCGGATGGTCTCCGGGGCCAGGCCGGTCGCCTCGGCGAGGGCCGTGCGGGCGAGGAAGCGGCCGGTGACGAAGCGGGCCTTGTCCTCGGGGCGCAGGAAGCGGTCGTAGCGGTCGCGTTCGCCGTCGTCGAGCAGGGCGCGCATGGGGGGCTCGTCGACGGGGGCCGCCCAGCGGACGGCGCACTCCAGCATCTCCACAAACGTGATGATAGGACTTGAACATGGGGCTGGATCTCTTCTCGGACGTGGCCGAGCTGACGGCGGCGCTCGTCGACATCGAGTCGGTGAGCGGCGCGGAAGGGCCGCTCGCCGACGCCGTCGAGGAGGCGCTGCGGGCGCTCCCGCACCTGGCGGTGGAGCGGGTGGGCCACAACGTCGTCGCCCGCACCGAGCTGGGGCGCGGTGAGCGGGTCGTGCTGGCCGGGCACCTCGACACCGTCCCGCTGAACGGCAACCTGCCGTCGCGGGTGGAGGGCGACCGGCTCTACGGGTGCGGCACCACGGACATGAAGAGCGGCGTCGCGGTCGCGCTGCGGCTCGCCGCGACCGTCCCCGAGCCGAACCGCGACATCACCTACGTCTTCTACGAGTGCGAGGAGATCGAGGCCGAGCGCAACGGGCTGCGGAAGCTGGCGGCGTCGCGTCCGGAGCTGCTCGCGGGCGACTTCGCGGTGCTGATGGAGCCGACGGGCGGCCAGATCGAGGGCGGCTGCCAGGGCACGATGCGGGTCGAGGTCGCGGCGCAGGGGGAGCGGGCGCACAGCGCCAGGGCCTGGATGGGGTCGAACGCCATTCACTCGGCCGGGCGGATCCTCGACGTGCTCCGCGCCTATGAGCCGACGCGTCCGGTTGTGGACGGCCTCGAATACCGCGAGGGCCTGAACGCCGTGTTCATTTCCGGCGGCGTCGCCGGAAACGTAATTCCGGACGAATGCGTCGTCACCGTGAATTATCGGTTCGCCCCCGACAAGTCCGTGGCCGACGCGGAGGCGTACCTCCGGGAAATCTTCGCGGGCTTCGAGGTGACGGTCACCGACGCCGCGTCCGCCGCCCGGCCTGGGCTGACGCACTCGGCCGCCGCCGCGTTCGTCGCCGCAGCCGGGGCCGAAGTCCGGGCGAAACTGGGCTGGACGGATGTCGCCCGCTTCGCCGAACTGGGCATCCCCGCCGTCAACTACGGGCCCGGCGAGCCGACCCTCGCCCACACCAAGGACGAGTACGTCGAGATGCCCCTCATCGCCGAGTGCGAGCAACGTATGCGCATGTGGTTGGCCGGTCGCACTAACGTGGCTCCATGACTTTGAATGCGGATTCCCCCTCGCGGCGACAGGGGCCGGCCATGCTGCGCGGGCGGGCGGTCCCGAAGACGACCACCGACCAGCGGCTGCTCGACGGCCGCGGCCCGGCCGACTGGGTGCACGCCGACCCGTGGCGCGTGCTGCGCATCCAGGCGGAGTTCGTCGAGGGCTTCGGGCTGCTCGCCGAGCTGCCGAAGGCGGTCAGCGTGTTCGGCAGCGCCCGCACCAAGCCCGGCTCGGCGGAGTACGAGCTCGCCGTCGACATCGGCGCCCGGCTGCACGAGGCCGGCTACGCCGTCGTCACCGGGGGCGGCCCGGGGATCATGGAGGCGGCCAACAAGGGCTGCGACGAGAGCGGCGGCCTGTCGGTCGGCCTCGGCATCGAGCTGCCGTTCGAGCAGCGGCTCAACGACCACGTCGACATCGGCATCGAGTTCCGCTACTTCTTCGTCCGCAAGACGATGTTCGTGAAGTACTCGCAGGCGTTCGTGGTGCTGCCGGGCGGCTTCGGCACCCTGGACGAGCTGTTCGAGGCGATCACCCTCGTCCAGACCAGGAAGATCACCCGCTTCCCGATCGTGCTGGTGGGGACGCAGTTCTGGGGCGGGCTGCTCGACTGGGTGAAGCAGTCCATGCTGCCCAGCGGCAAGATCTCCCCCCAGGACATCGATCTGATCCACCTCACCGACGACCCGGAGGAGGTCGTCCGGATCATCGTCGAGGGGCACACGCGCGCCGAGCAGGCGATCATCGAGGCCCGCGCGCAGGAGGAGGCCGGGCAGACCGCCGCCGAGTGACCCCCGGGGCCGGGGGAATCGACGCGCCCGTACGGGGAAGGGCGCCCTCATGGCGCTGGACGTGATCACGACGCTGGAGCAGCTGGCCGCGCTGCTGGAGGACCGTCCGTCCCTGTACGTGCGCTGGTCGGCGGACCCGGAGGCCGACGAGTCCCGCCCGCACAGCGCGGACGGGCTGACCGGCGCGGAACTGCCGGGCCTGTCCGCCAACCCGCTGGCCGTCGAGGAGTGGTGGGGGGACCGGTCCACGGTCCTGTGGGTGGCGCGGCGCCTGCACGACTACTCCCATCTGGAGCGGGCCCGCGCCCGCGGCGCCCGGCCGTGGGTGCTGGAGGGCGAGGAGGCGGGCCGCGGCCCCGACAACGAGCCCGTCGTGGCCCGTCCCGCCGCCGTCGCGCTGATCGACAAGCGCGTCCTCGACGAGGCCGAGAGCCTCCTGAAACGCGACGCGAACACCGACTGGGGCCCCCTCGACCGCGAGGGCGGCTGACCGGCTCTGGGCCGGACGTGCGGACCCGGACCGGCGCGGCCGGTGTGAGGGGCCGCGGGGCGGGTAGGGCGGCGCTGACATCACGGAAGGGGGACCGGTGATGAGCGAGCGGACGCCGAACGGAGGGGCCGGCGACGCGGCCCGCGGGCCCGAGGCGCAGGTGGGCGGTGCCCAGGAGGCGCCGGTGGGCCGGGAAGTGCATCCGGAGGAGTTCCGGCCCGATTCCACCGAGGGCCGCGGCGGGCGGCCGGAGGATCTCAGCCCGGACGACTTCGAATAAGCGCGGCGGTGTACCGAGGGTGTCCGCCCCGCGCGGAAACAGGCGCATCGAAAGAAGCGAGCACCCTCGAACGCACTTTTCGTCAGTACGTCGAATCCAGGTCGTGCGGCGGAAGGGGAGCGGGGAGCCACTGGGGCGGCCGGTCGAGCGGACTGCTGTGCGCAGGCGGCCGGTTCCGTGCCGTTACCGGGTGCAGGTCGAGGTTCGGGGATAAGGCGGACACGACCGCCGCCGGCAGCATGGTGGTGGCGGCCGGCGCCGCCCCGGAGAATCCGGTCGTGCTCTTGGCCGCATGGCCGTACAGCAGCGTGCAGATGCTCAGCAGCGGAATGGCGGATAGTTCCATGAGCCGGGTCGCCGGGCGGCGTCTTTTGGCACCCTCCCGGAGCATTCGGGCCGCGCGCGACACCTGTCCGCGGCGCAGATCGCGGTTGATGACGATGACGGTCCGGCCGCTCTGCTCGCGCAGGTAGCCCAGCAGCCGGCTCGGCATCCAGGCCCGCGCGAACGGCCCGATCCGGCCACGCGGCGGGGCCGCGGTCTGCAGGTGCCGCCACACTTCGCCGGCCGCGTCGAGTTCCTCGTCCTTTCCGGTTTTGCCGCCGCTGATCAGAATGAGCGTCGGCTTTTCCGGCAGCAGCGATACGGTGAGGCACTCCCACCCCCGGGCGGACCGGAACGCCCGTTCGAGATCGAGCGGCGGGTTCCACTGCTGCGCCACGGCAAGCTGAGTACGCAGTTTCTCATTCTCGCGGGTCAGACGTTCGATGGTCTCTTTGAGGCGGTGTTCATCAGGGGAATCCATGACGTCTCCCGATCGCGTAACCGCGTCGTTCCGCGCCTCCGGGGCAGCACGATCGCGCAGACAGAAAAACTGGGTAGCAGATGCGCCTGCTACCCAGTTACCGACACTATATGTTGTCGGCTTTCCGCTGACGACCCTGCTGTTCGTCGAGAGGTCGGGGCACCGGTCGTCGCCGCTTGAGCAGGACGCCGGTCACGGCGGCCCATTTGTCCTCGTCGTCGGCGAGGGATTCCGGGGCGTCCCAGATGAACCGCAGGAAGGGGTCCCCCACCACTTCCTCGGGATAGTTTCCGTCATGGGAATGCTCGGCGGCCGGCGCGGCGGCCGCGGTCGCGGCGTCCAGGCGGACGGGCTCGCCGCCGTCCAGGATCGCGCGGAAGCTGCCGCGGCGCCAGCCGAGGCGGTCCTCCAGGGGGATGATGACGCGGTCGGTGTAGTCCCGGCCGCGGCCGGTCTCGATCTTGTTCACCACGGACAGCGAGGGGCCGCCCTCGGCGGCGAGGCTCGCCTGGGAGCCGAAGCCGAGTTCGATCCGCCGCTGCCGGACGATCTGCCCCAGCCGCCGCCAGGCCGCCGGCGGGTGGCCGGGCACGTCCTCGTCGCGTCCGTCCGACTCGTTCAAGGGAACAGGCTCCTTCTCGTGTCGCGGGGTGACGGCCTGACACGGTGCGTAAGTGTAGCGGAGCAAAACGGACTTTGACGAGTCGTAACGCGTTTTGGCCGGTCGCCATCCGATCCATGCACAACGCAAGGCATCGAGCACCACATGAGATGGTTAAAACGCGTCTTGATGCTGCACGACGCACTGAGATGCGTTACGCTTCCGGGCATGTCAAGATCTCCAGGCAGCGAGATTCCCGTGGAGCGCCTTCTGTACACGCCGCAGGAGGCCGCAGAGATCACGTCGTTCACCCGTGACTGGCTCGTCCGGGCGGCGAGCCGGGGAGAGATTCCGCATCGCCGCTACGGCAAGCGCCTGTTCCGGTTCGCGCACGAGGACCTCGAAGCGATCAAGGACATGGGCGCCTGCCCGGTCGAGCCCGCCGAACAGTGGGACCGGGCGAACTGAGCCCCTCGGGCGCCGCGAGCCCGGACACCGTGCCGCGGGCCCTGAACACCGCCCCGCAAGAAGGAACGTCACCATGAGCACCGCACCACCGCCCTCTCCTCATGCCCGCACCGGCCCGGCCGGGGGGACCCGATGAACTGGCTCAGCCAGGGCACCATCGACGACCTGGCCGCGTCCGTCGCCGAGCACGAGGCCGCCGTAGAACGGGCCCACGACCAACTCGAGAACCACCGCAAGGCCGCCTTCCAGGTCATGGAGGTCCTGCACCGCCACCAGGGCCTGGCCGCCGAGGCGAAGTTCCTCCTGACGATCGCCCACGGCGCCGCGCCCATCCCGTCCCCCGGTGAGATCCGCGAGGTCGCCGGGGCGGACGAGGGGCTCGGCCTGGCGATCGGCAGCATCCGCATGGCGCTGCCGCCGGACGCGTCCCCCGTGCAGTACGGCCACCTGGCCGAGTCGATGCGCGCGCTGTACGCCGCCGCGCACGTCGTCGCCCTGCACGCGGACGAGCGCGCGCGCACCTCCGGGCCCCCGCCGCCCCGCCTCGCCCCGGAAGGCGAGGCGCCGGCTGCCGTGCCCCGCGCCCTGGCGCCCCTGCTGGGCCGCCAGGTCCGCGTGGACAACGCCGACGGCACCCGCGACATCGGCCTGCTCGGCTCCGTCGAAGGGGGGCAGCTCACCCTGCTGGACGAGGACGGCGTCCCCGTCGCCTGGCCGCTGCTGGACGAGGTCCTCGCGGTCCGGGCCTGGCCGCCGCTCGACGCGGCCGCCGGCCACGAGCCCAACGAGCGGGAGCACGGCGAGCCGGAGCGCGACCCGGACGAGGAGCCCGCCGACGCCCTCGGCACGTCCGCCCAGGGGCCCGGCGACCGGCCGGAGCAGCCGACCGCGCAGCCGCGCGCCGGCGGCGTGGTCTCCCTGGTGCGGCGGACCGGACGGACGAGAAGCGCCGCGGGAATGTGAGGTGGCGGGGTGAGTGGAGAACACGCCTGGACCGCCGTCCTGGTCGCGGCGCTGACGCTGGCCGCGCTGGCCTTCGCCGCCCGGCGCCGCCGGCGGCTGGACTGGAAGGCGTCCGAGACGCTCGCGCAGCTCGGCAGGGCGGAGAAGGCCGTCCGGCTCATCGCCGCGCAGCGGGACGAGGCGGTCGCGGCGCAGAACCGCGCCGAAGCGCTGGGCAGGACCGCTCTCTCCGAACACCGCTCGCTGACCGAAGCCTGCTACGACCTGGCCAAACGCTGGGATGCGCTGCCGCGCGACAACTCCGGCGCGCACGCCGAGCAGCTCCGCCGCGTCGTCCGGCTGCACAGCTGGGCCCCGCGCTGAGGCGCCACTGACCACGTCGTCCCCCGGTTCTGGGGGGGAGGGGGACGACCTTCGAGGGCGGGTCTCGAATGGGGGAGGAGATCCGCCGCCGCCGGCGGCCGCGCCCATCGCCCAGGCGTGGCCGCCGGCCTTTCCAGGGCCCGTCGCGGGGGCGGGGCCCTGACCCTTCCGAGGCCGCCCTCCGGCGAGCCGGCTGAACCGGGCGCAACCCTCTAACCGTGCTCTCCCCCTCGGCACGGTCGATCCGACCTCCATGGAGTGAGCCATGACCCTGCACGAGCCCGAGATCGCCTCCCTGCTCCGGCTGGAGGCGCCCGACGCGTCCCGCGGGGCGGACGCCGCGCCGCCGCCGTTCCCGGGCCGCCCGCGGGTGTGGACGGACCTGGCGCTGATCGTGTGCGTCATCGCGCTGGCGCTGCTCGGCGCGATCGTGATCGGCGTCGAGATGTCCCGGCTGGCCGCGGCGCCGGCGCCCTGCCTCGCGCCGCGCTGACCTTCGCAGTGAGAAAGACGAACGGTGGGTTTCCGATGAATCAGGACGTGATGGGGACGACCGCGGCGGCGTCGGAGTACGCCGCGCCGGCCCAGTGGGCGCCGTGGCTGCAGCGGGGGTTCGGCGGCAGGCACCGCCGGCCGCGGCGCACCATCGTCCAGCTGGTCAAGGGCATGCCGCCGTTCCCGCGCCGGACGCTGAAGTACGCCGGCCCGGGGACGCCGATCATGCACGGCATGGACGTCGAGCAGTGGCAGCGGCAGGCGTGCAAGAGGGGGTACACGCTGCGCGTCGACGGCTGGTACGGGCCGCGGTCGAGCAAGGTCGCCAAGTCCCTGCAGCGCCGCGCCGGGCTGGCCGGCGACGGGGAGGTCGACGCCTGGACGTGGGCGGCGACCTGGGACTGACCCGGGGCCGACGCCCCCGGCCGTTTTGGCCCTCCCTTCCGCGGTAGTAGACGCACGTGGACACAGAGGGGCGCGCGGCCGGCGCGGTGGTGGAGGACGTCGCCGTCCACGCGTTCGAGGTGCCGGTGGACGGCCCCGACGGGCTGGAGGAGGACGGCACCCTCCGCTGGGACTCGACGACCCTCGTCCTGGTCGAGGCGCGGTCCGGCGGGTGCACCGGGATCGGCTACACCTACGGGGACGTCTCGGTCGCCGCGTTCGTCCGGTCGAAGCTGGCGCCCGCCGTGCGGGACGCGAGCGCGCTCGACCCGCCCGCCGCCTGGGAGCGGATGTTCGCCGGGATCCGCAACGCCGGACGACCCGGCGTGGGCGCCATGGCGGTGTCCGCCGCCGACATCGCGCTGTGGGACCTCAAGGCGCGGCTGCTCGGCGTCCCGCTGGTCACGGCGCTGCCCGCGTTCCATGACCGGGTGCCCGTCTACGGCAGCGGGGGATTCACGAACTACTCCCTGGACCGCCTCACCACCCAGCTCGGGGGCTGGGTGGAGCAGGGCATCCCCAGGGTGAAGCTGAAGACCTCCCGGCGCCCGGCGGACGACCCGCGCCGGCTCACCGCCGTCCGCGAGGCGATCGGCTCCGGCGCGGAGCTGTTCGCCGACGCCAACGGCGCGCTGACCCGCAAGGAGGCGCTGTACTGGGCGCACCGGCTCGCCGCGGAGTGGGACGTCCGCTGGTTCGAGGAGCCGGTGCCGTCCGACGACACCGCCGGGCTGCGGCTGGTGCGCGAGCGGGGCCCCGGCCGGACCAAGATCGCCGCCGGCGAGTACGGGTTCGTGCTGAAGGACTTCGCCGACCTGCTCGCGGGCCCGGCGGTGGACTGCCTGCAGGCCGACGTCACCCGCTGCGGCGGCGTCACCGGCGTCCTCCAGGTCGCCGGGCTCGCGGCGGCGCACCAGATCGACCTGTCCGCGCACTGCGCGCCCGCGGTGTCCGCGCACGCGTTCTGCGCGGTGCGGCGGCTCCGCCACCTGGAGTACTTCCACGACCACGTCCGCGTGGAGCACCTGCTCTTCGACGGGAACCTCGGCCCGGTGGACGGCGCGCTCCGCCCGGACACCGGCCGTCCCGGACTGGGCCTGGAGGTCAGGTGGGACGACGCGGAACCGTACCGCGTGTACGGCTCCCGCCCGGCCTGATGGCAACCGACGATTGGGGGACGAGGGACATGGCGAGGACGCACGTGGCTGAGACGCGCGAGGTGCCGGCGAGGACGGCCCCCACGGTGCCCGGTCCGCCGCGCGGGCGGCAGATGGTCGAGGTCGGGCGGCTGGCCCGCGCGCTGCGGAAGGCGGTCGAGGGGGAGGTCCGCTTCGACGCCGGGTCGCGGGCCATGTACGCCAACGACGCGTCGAACTTCCGGCAGGTGCCGATCGGCGTGGTCGTCCCGCGGACGGCGGCGGACGTGGTCGCCGTGCACCGCGTCTGCAAGGAGTACGGCGCGCCGGTGCTGAACCGGGGCGGCGGGACGAGCCTGTCCGGCGAGACCGTCAACTACGCGGTCGTCATCGACCATTCCAAGTACCTGACGCGCATCGGCGAGTTCGATGTGGAGAACCGGCGGGTCACCTGCGAGCCCGGGGTCATCAACGAGGAGCTGAACCGGCACACCGGCAAGGAGAACCTGGTGTTCGGGCCGGACCCGTCGTCGCACTCGCGGTGCGTGATCGGCGGCAACATCGGCAACAACTCGTGCGGGATCCACTCCGTCCAGTCGCAGCTGTACGGGCCGGGGCCGCGCACGTCCGACAACGTCCACGCCCTGGAGGTCGTCACCTACGGCGGGGACCGGTTCTGGGTCGGCGTGGACGAGGAGAAGGACCTCGACCGCATCATCGCGGCGGGCGGCCGCAAGGGCGAGATCTACGCGGCGCTGCGCGACCTGCGGGACCGGTACGCCGACGCGATCCGCGCGGGGTTCCCGTCCGTGGCGGAGATGCCGCGCCGCGTGTCGGGGTTCAACCTGGACGAGCTGCTGCCGGAGAAGGGGTTCAACGTCGCCCGCGCCCTGTGCGGCACCGAGGGCACCTGCGCGACCGCGCTCCAGGCGGTCCTGCTGCTCACCCCGGCCCTGCTCAAGCGGACGCTCGTCGTGGTCGAGTACGGCGACATCGCCGACGCCGCCGAGCACACCCAGGAGATCGTCGAGAGGTTCCGGCCGATCGGGCTGGAGGCGCTCGACGACCAGCTCATCGAAGACCAGCGGCTCCAGGGCAAGAACCTCGCCGACATCGACGAGCTGCCCCTCAAGGACGGCGGCGCGTGGCTGCTGGTCCAGCTCGGCGCCGACACCGAGGAGGAGTCGGTCGCGCAGGCGCGGCGGCTCACCGACTGGCTGACCGGGGAGAAGGGCTGCGACCCGCGGCGGATCGTCACGTCCAGGAGCAGGCAGGAGGGCGGGACGAGCGGGAAGCTGTGGGCGATCCGCGAGGCCGGGCTCGGCTCGACCGCGTTCCCGCCGGGCAAGGACCACTGGCCCGGCTGGGAGGACTCGGCCGTCCCGCCGCCCCGGACGGGGGAGTACGTGCGCGCGCTGCGCCGGGTGATGGCCAGGCACGGCATCGACGGCGCGATGTACGGGCACTTCGCGCAGGGCTGCATCCACTCCCGGATGAGCTTCGACCTGCGCAGCGCCGAGGGCATCGCCCGCTACCGCCGGTTCATGGAGGACGCCGCCGACCTCGTCGTGTCGTTCGGCGGGTCGCTGTCCGGCGAGCACGGGGACGGCCAGCAGCGCGGCGAACTGCTCGAACGCCAGTACGGCCCGGAGCTGATGCGCGCGATGCGGGAGTTCAAGCGCATCTGGGACCCGGACGGCAAGATGAACCCCGGCAAGGTCGTCGACGCCTACCGGCTCGACGAGGACCTGCGGCTCGGCACCGGCTACAACCCGCCGCGCCCCGAGGTGAGGTTCGCCTACGAGCAGGACGGCGGCGACTTCGCGCACGCCGCGCTGCGCTGCATCGGGGTCGGCGAGTGCCGCGTCCCGCGCGCCGAGAACACCATGTGCCCGAGCTACCAGGTGACCCGCGAGGAGAAGCACACCACGCGCGGCCGGGCCCGGCTGCTGTTCGAGATGCTGCAGGGCGAGGTCATCACGGACGGCTGGCAGTCCAAGGAGGTCGCCGAGTCGCTCGACCTGTGCCTGGCCTGCAAGGGCTGCACCAACGACTGCCCGGTCAACGTCGACATCCCGACCTACAAGTCCGAGTTCCTGTACCACCACTACAAGTCGGCGCGGCGGTGGCGCCCGCGGTACGCGTACGCGTTCGGGTTCATCGACCAGGCGGCGCGGCTCGCGTCCCGGATGCCGGAGGCCGTGAACGCCGTCACGCACACCCCCGGCCTGGCCCGGCTCGCGAAGCTCGCCGCGGGCATCGACCGCAGGAGGCCGCTGCCGACGTTCGCGCCGATGACGCTCCAGCGGTGGTTCCGCGAGCGCGGCGGCACGGCCAACCCGCACGGGCGCCCGGTCGTGCTGTTCCCCGACACGTTCACCAACCACTTCCACACCGACGTCGGCGTCGCCTGCGTCGAGGCGATCGAGGCCGCGGGCTGGAAGGTCGTCATGCCGGAGACGCACGTGTGCTGCGGCCGGCCGCTCTACGACTACGGCTTCCTCGACATGGCCGAGCGCTACCTGCACAACGTGCTGGACGTCCTGCGCCCGTACGTCCGGGCGGGGACGCCCGTCGTCGGCATGGAGCCGAGCTGCCTCGCCGTCTTCAAGGACGAGCTGACCAAGCTCCTCCTGCACGACGACGACGCGGCGCGGCTGGCGGCGAACGCCCACCACTTCGCGGAGTTCTTCCAGGCGTACGACATCCGCCCGCCGCGGCTGCGCGGCGGCGGCAAGGCGCTGCTGTGGGGGCACTGCCACCACCGCGCCACCGGCGGCGTGGAGCCGGAGAAGGCGCTGCTCGAACAGATGGGGCTGGAGACCGAGAGCCTCAAGGGCGGCTGCTGCGGCCTCGCCGGCTCGTGGGGGTTCGAGAAGGGCAAGTACGACATCTCGATGGACTGCGGAAAGCAGGCGCTCCTGCCCGCCGTCCGCGACGCGGACGACACCACCTGCATCGTCGCCGACGGCTTCTCCTGCAAGACCCAGATCGAGCACGCCAAGACCGGGCGGCGCGCGCTGCACGTCGCGCAGCTCATGCAGCTCGCCAGGGAGAGCGACGCCCCGATCAGCGGCAAGCCGGAGAAGGCGCGGCGCGCGCGCAGACCGGCTCCGCCCGCGTCCCGTCGCCTCGCCCGCACCGCTGCCGTCGTCGCGGCGGGAGCGGCGACGGCCGCCGGGATCGGCCTGGCACTGCGGACGGGATGCGAACGCCCGGCGAAAACGTGACCTTGCCCGGCGGCTGATTTCCGGAGCGCGGGAAGTGTCCCCTCAGGAGGTGGAGCGTGGACAGGAACGTGAAGGCCGGGGCCTGCGCGCTGGCCATGGCGGGGACGCTGGCGCTCGGCGGCTGCAGCGGAGGGGACGGCGGCGGCGACGGCAACGCCGCCACGCCGGCGGCGCAGACGTCGGCGCCGGTCGCCGATTCGGCGACGGGGCTGGAGCAGCAGTACGAGCGGGTCGTGGACGCGGTGCTGCCGTCCGTGGTGAAGATCCAGACCGATCAGGGGGAGGGCTCCGGCGTCGTCTACGACGGGCAGGGCCACATCGTCACGAACGCGCACGTGGTCGCCGGGGCGAAGAAGATCCAGGTGACGGCCGCCAGCGGCGGCGCGACGCTGGACGCCGACCTCGTCGGCGCGTTCGCGGCGGACGACCTGGCCGTCGTCAGGGCCAAGGGCGGGAGCCTCAAGCCGGCGTCGTGGGGCGAGTCGGGCAAGGCGCGGGTCGGGCAGATCGTCCTCGCCATGGGGAACCCGCTGGGCCTCGCCGGGAGCGTGACGAACGGGATCGTGTCCGCGCTGCACCGGACGGTGTCCACCAAGGGGGAGGGCGCCTTCCAGGGCTCGACGATCGCCGACGCGATCCAGACCAGTGCGGCGATCAACCCGGGCAACAGCGGCGGCGCGCTGGTCACGCTGAGCGGGCAGGTCATCGGCGTCCCCACGGCCGCCGCGACGGACCCGTCGGTGGGCGCGGCGGCGGCCGGGATCGGCTTCGCGACGCCGAGCGACACGGTGAAGCGGATCGTCCCGCAGCTGATCCAGAGCGGGAAGGTGTCGAACTCGGGGCGGGCCGCGCTCGGCGTGACCGTCCGCACGATCGTCGACCCGCAGAGCGGAGAGCGGACGGCGGTCGCCGTGGTGGACGTCCAGCGCGGCGGCGGCGCGGCGAAGGCGGGCATCAAGCCCGGCGATCTGATCCTGTCGGTGAACGGCACCGCGACGCCCGACCAGACGGCGCTGTCGTCGGTGCTCGCGAACCTCAAGCCGGGCGACACGGCCAAGGTCGAGATCCAGCAGGCGGACGGGTCGAAGAGGACCGTCCAGGTGACGCTCGGAGAGCTGCCCGGCGGCGGGTGATCCCCCGGCGGCCGCCCCCTTGACGGTGGCCTGTACGGGAGTACAGTGTACATCCGTACAGGCCACTGAACATTTGTACAGGGGGTGGGGATGACGGCCGAGCGAGCCGACGACCTGACCGGACGCGCCCGCATCCGGGACGCCGCGCTGCTGGAGTTCGCCGAGCACGGCACGAAGGGCGCGACGATCCGCGGCATCGCCAAGGCCGCCGGCGTCTCGCCGGCCCTGGTGCAGCACCACTTCGGGACGAAGGAGGCGCTGCGCCGGGAGTGCGACGAGTACGCGCTCGCGGCCGTCCGCGAGATCAAGGAGGAGGCGCTGCGCGGGGGGATCGGCGACCCCGGCTTCCTGATGCTCGCCATGCGCACGGCCCTGCCCATCCAGCGCTACTTCGCCCGGGCCCTGACCGACGGATCGCCGGCCGCGGTCGCGCTGTACGACGACACCGTCGCCTACACCGAGGAGGTCCTCGCGCAGGGCAGGCCGGGGCTGGCCGTGCCCAAGACCGACGACCTGCACGCCTACGCCGCCGTCATGACGACGATGACGTTCGGCCTGATGGTCCTGCACGAACACATCTCCCGGAGCCTCGGCGGCAACACGCTCACGGCCGAGGGCTACCCCCGGATGGCGCTCGCCATGATGGACCTCTTCGACGACCGGCTGCTGGAGCCGGAGCTGGTCGAGCAGGCGCGCGTCTCCCTGAAATCCATGCTCGCCGCCGGCGGGCAGCCTCCCGACAAGGAGAACCGGTGACCGCGAACACGCCCCCGATTGCCGTATCCGGCCTGGTCAAGAGCTTCGGCCGGACGCGCGCGCTGGACGGTCTCGACCTGACCGTCCGGCCCGGCGAGGTGCACGGCTTCCTCGGTCCGAACGGCGCGGGGAAGTCGACCACGATCAGGGTCCTGCTCGGCCTGCTGCGCGCCGACGCCGGCACCGTCCGGCTGCTCGGCGGCGACCCGTGGCGGGACGCGACGCAGCTGCACCGACGTCTCGCCTACGTGCCCGGCGACGTGACGCTGTGGCCGAACCTGTCCGGCGGCGAGGTCATCGACCTGCTCGGCCGGATGCGCGGCGGCACCGACCCGCGCCGCAAGGCCGAACTGCTCGACCGGTTCGAGCTGGACCCGCGCAAGAAGGGCCGCGCCTACTCCAAGGGCAACCGGCAGAAGGTCGGCCTCGTCGCGGCGCTCGCGTCCGACGCCGAGCTGCTGCTGCTGGACGAGCCGACCTCCGGCCTCGACCCCCTCATGGAGGAGGTCTTCCAGGAGTGCGTCCGCGAGGAGCGGCGCGCCGGGCGGACCGTCCTGCTGTCCAGCCACATCCTGTCCGAGGTCGAGGCGCTCTGCGACCGCGTGACGATCATCCGGAACGGCACCGCGGTGGAGACCGGCACCCTGGACGAGCTGCGGCACCTGACCCGCACCTCGATCCACGCGGAGCTGGCCGCGCCGCTGGACGGCCAGCCGCTGCCCGGCGCCCACGACCTCCAGGCCGACGGCAACATGATCAAGTTCGAGGTGGACACCCCGCAGCTCGACGCCGCGCTCCGCGCGCTCACCGAGATCGGCGTCCGCAGCCTGGTCAGCCGCCCGCCGACGCTGGAGGAGCTGTTCCTGCGGCACTACAAGGACGAGTTGCAGGAGGCGGGGCTGTGACCGCGCTGACCGGGACCTGGGGGCTGATGCGGCTCATCCTGCGCCGCGACCGGTTCCTGCTGCCCGCCTGGGTGCTCTGGATCGCCGTCATCCCGCTCGGCTTCGTCGGGGCCACCGACGCCCTCTACCCGGAGGCCGCCGACCGGCTCCAGTACGCGCACACCACCGGGACCAACCCGACGTTCCTCGCCCTGTACGGGCCGATGTACGGCACCGACCTCGGCAGCATCATCGCGCAGCGGTCCGGGTTCATCCCGGTGATGATCGGACTGATCAGCGCGCTCACCGTCGTCCGGCACACCCGCACCGAGGAGGAGGCGGGCCGCCGCGAGCTGCTCGGCGCCACCGTCACCGGGCGCGGCGCCGGGCTGGCCGCCGCGCTGCTGGTGACGATGGCGGCGAACCTCGTCCTCGGCGCCCTGCTCGCCGCCGGGCTCACCGCGCAGGGCCTGCCCGCCGCCGGGTCGCTGGCCTTCGGCCTGCAGATGGCCGCCGCCGGCTGCGTCTTCGCGGCCGTCGCGGGCGTCACCGCGCAGCTCAGCGAGAGCGCGGGCGCCGCCCGCGGGACGGCGCTCGCCGCGCTCGGCGGCGCGTTCGCGGTCCGGATGGCCGCCGACGTCGGCGGCGCGGGCAACTCCCTGACCTGGCTCGGCTGGCTGTCCCCGCTCGGCTGGATCAACCGCGTCCGCGCCTACGGCGAGGAGCGCTGGTGGACGCTCGCGCTCGCCGTCGCGCTCGCCGGCGCGCCACACCCGCCCCAGAGGCATCACCCCAGGGGCTCATGGATGCTCATACTCCCGGCTGATGAGTTCCACTTCCGTTCACC